>NZ_RAWD01000104.1:0-28092 GCF_003612065.1 Corallococcus sp. CA047B | reverse complement strand
GCGGCCGTCAGCCAGAGGGTGGTGACGCGGTGCTCGCGCAGCAGTGCCGCCACTTCGGACAGCGAGAGGTCCCGAGCGGGGGCCAGGACCAACCGGGCGCCGTGCAGCAGCGGGCCCCACAGCTCCAGGGTGGAGGCATCGAACGCCGCGGGGGCCAACTGGAGGAAGACCTCCTGGGGCCCGAAGCGCATGAAGCGATTGCCGTGCACCAGTCGCACGACGGCGCGGTGGGGAACGCACACGCCCTTGGGCCGTCCCGTGGAGCCGGACGTGAACATCACGTAGGCGAGGCTGTCGCCTCCCACATCCGGGACCTCCAGCGTGGAGTCCGGCAGGGACGCGAGCTGCGCGCGCCAGTCCGCATCGAGGCAGAGCGTCGCCGGGACGAACGGAGAGAGCGCGTCCGCGAGCTGCTGCCGCGTGATGAGCAGTCGCGCCCCGACATCCTGGAGCATCAGCGCCAGGCGCTCACGGGGATGAGAAGCCTCCAGCGGCACATAGGCCGCGCCCGTCTTCAGGATGGCGAGGATGGAGACGACCAGCTCGAAGGAACGCTCCAGCGAAAGGGCGACGAAGTCACCGGGGCGGACCCCCAGCTCCTGGAGCCGCCGGGCAAGCTGGTTCGAGAGCGCGCCGAGCCGCGCGTAGGTGAGCGACTGTCCCTCGAAGGAGAGCGCGATCGCGTCCGGCGTGCGGCGCGCCTGGGACTCGAAGAGCGAAGTTATGCCTTCGGAGGACGGGTACTCCGCGCGCGTGTCGTTCCACGCGTGCAGGACCTGCTGACGCTCCTCGGGTGTGAGCAGCGACACGTCCGCCAGCCGCGCCTCGGGCGCGCCGACGATGGACTCCAGCACCGTGGCGACGTGGCCCAGCATCCGCTGGACCGTGGCCGCGTCGAAGCGGGCCTCGTCGTAGGTGAGTTGCAGCTCCAGGTCCGTGGCGTCTGGAAGCACCACGAAGCTCAGCGGGTAGCCGGTGCGCGCGTGCGTGCGCGCGAAGCCGTCCACCGGCAGCCTCGCCGTCATCTCCGACGCGAGTCCCCGGCGCGGCAGGTTCTCGAAGATGACCAGGCTCTCGAAGAGGGGCTGGCCGCGGGGCACGTCGCTCCACCCCTGCACGTCCACCAGCGATACGTACTCGTAGTCCCGCGCGGCGAACTGCTCCGCCTGCAGCGCCTTCAGCCACGACAGCACGCTGGTGTCCGAAGGCAGCCGCACCCGGCTCACCTGCGTGTTGATGAACGTGCCCAGCATGCCGTCCACGCCGGGCAGCGAGGGCGGACGTCCGGACACGACCGTGCCGAAGGCCACGTCCTCCTGTCCGCTGTGCCGGCCCAGCGTCAGCGCCCACGCGCCCTGCACCAGCGTGCTCAACGTCACCTGATGCTGCCGCGTGAAGGTCGCCAGCCTCCCGCTCAGCGCCGCGCCCGGCCGCAGGGACCGGGTGCCGTAGGCCTCCACCTCCGAACCATGCCCAGCGGGCCGGTCCGCCGCGAGCGGGGTGGCGGCGTGGAAGCCCGCCAGCCGTTCACGCCAGAAGCGCTCCGCCTGGGCCCGGTCCTGCTTCGACAGCCAGCCGATGTAATCCCGGTACGGCCGGGCCGGATCCAACTGGGGTTCCTCGCCCCGGCTGAGCGCGTCGTAGGTGAGGAACAGCTCCCGCATGCACACGGGCAGCGACCAGCCATCCATCACCAGGTGGTGGTAGCTGAGCATGCACCGCGTGAGCGCGGGCCCGCACTTCACCAGCGTGAAGCGCAGGAGCGGAGCGGCGGACAGATTGAAGCCCTCGCGCTGATCCGCTTCCAGCCGGGCCGCGAAGCGTGCCTCCTGATCTTCCGGAGGCACCTGCGTCCAGTCCTCCAGACGCCACGTCGGTTCCACCTTCCGACGCACCGCCTGGAGGGGGTCCTTCATGCCTTCCCAGAAGAACGCCGTGCGCAGCGGCGTGTGCCGCTCCACCATCCGCTGCCACGCGCGCTGGAGCGTGGCCACGTCCAGCTCGCCGCGCCAGGACCAGTAGACCTGTTCCACGTAGGTGCCCGGCGCGCCGAGCGTGTGGAACAGCAGGCCCTGCTGCATGGGCGAAAGACGGTAGATGTCGTCGACGTTCTTCATGGTGTTGCCTAGCTCTCCGACCCGTCCGCATCGTTGATGAGCGCCGCGAGTGCCCCCAGCTGCGAGTCATCCAGTCCCGCGAGGGGGAAATCCACGGATGACAGCGCCGCCTTCGTGTCCTGCGCCTCGCTGCCCAGCGTGCGCAACGCCGCGAGGACATCGCCCGCGAGCTTCGACGCCGTTCCCTGCGTGTACGTCCCGTCGTCGTAGGCGCAGCGCACGTGCAGGCGCCCGCCGGACAGGAACGTCTCCACCTCCAGCGCGTACCCACCCGTCGCGCGGTGGGCACCGGGCGACGTACCCGCACCGAAGGGCGCCGCGTCCTCCGTAGCGTCCACCGACCCCAGGTGTCGCACGAGCACCTCCGCCCTGGGCAGGTGGCGCAGGCGTTCGGACAGCTCGCCGTGGGAGCCGTCGCGCAGCAGCCCGAAGCCGATGCCCCGGCGCGGCACGCGGCGCATGCGCTCCTTCGCGGCCTTGAGCGCGTCGCCCGCCCCCTGGTCACGCTCCAGCTCCAGCAGCAGCGGCCAGGTGACGTCGAAGCAGCCCACCGTGCGCGAGAAGTCCTGGCCGTCGAACGCGTCGCGTCCGTCCGTCACGACATCCACGCGCAGCCGTCCGCCGCCGGTCCAGGTCGCCAGGGCCTGACCCAGCGCCGCCAGCGCGCCCTCCGCCACGTCCGCGCGCCACGTGCCGGACAGCTTCTCGTGCAGCCGCCGCGTCTCATCCTCCGACAGCGACACCTCCACGACGCGCGCCGCCCCCGACGGGCTCCCCGCGCGCTCCACCGGCAGCTTCGTGGCGCCATCCTGCGCGGCGCCCGTCCACACCGACTCCTCCTTGCGCAGGGACTCGGAGGTGGCTTCTTCCGTCAGCCGCTCCGCCCAGCGCTTGAAGGACGCCGTCTTCGCGCGCAGGGCCGGTCCACCGCGCGTCTGGCGCACGGCCGCGGACAGGTCCTCCACGAGGAGTCTCCAGGAGGCCCCGTCCACCGCGAGCCCATGCGCCGCGATCAGCAACTGGCTGCCCACGCCGCCCTCCAGCCGCACCCACGCGGCCGCCGCGAGCGGACCCGCGCCGACGTCCAGCTTCGCGCGGAGCTTCTCCTCCTCGCCGTGCAGCGCCGCTTCGTGCTCGGCGGCGGGCAGTGCGCGCAGGTCCACCTCCGCGAAGGACACTTCCGTGCCGGGAGCCGTGCCCGCCTGCTGCCAACCGGACACGCCTCGCGTGAAGCGCAGGCGCAGGGCGTCGTGGTGCGACAGCACCGTGCCCAGGGCCTGGGACAGCGCGGGCGCGTCCACCGGCCCACGCACCGCGACCCTTGCCACCCGCGTGGAGGCGCCGGTGGGCGCTTCCAACAGGCGACGCTGTTCGGGGGTGAGCGGGGCAGGGCCCACCACCGGTCCCTGTTCGGCCTGCTTCGCAACGATGCCGGCGATCATCGCCGCCAGCTCCGCGATGGTGGAGTACTGGAAGAACTGCTGCGGGCTCAACTGCAACCCGGACTGGCTGCCGCGCGCGATGATCTGGATGGCCTGCACGGAGTCGCCGCCCAGCTCGAAGAAGTTGTCGTTCACGCCCACGCGGTCGATGCCGAGCACCGCCTGCCAGGCTTCGGCGATGCGCTGCTCGATGTCGTTGCGCGGCGCCACGTACTCCGTCTTCAGCTTGGGACGGGCCTGCTGCTCGCCGGGGGCACGCGTCTCCCCCACGGCCTGGAGCACCCGTTCGCGGACGACCTCGTCCGTGTGGGCGATGGTCGCGTGCAGGTCGCGCACGGACACCACCACCTGGGACGCCAGCGCGGAGGCCAGGATGCGCTCCAGCGCCACCACGCCCTCGCGCGGGGAGATCTCCTGGCGCTCCTCGGTGGGAAGCACCTTCGCCAGCGCGGACTCGCGGGCGGCGGCGGCCAGGGCGCGCAGCTCGGCGGCGGGGTCGTTGACGCGCTTCTGCGTCAGCCGCTCCACCTCCACCAGGACGCGGCCCTGCTCGTCCATCATCGTGAGGTCGAAGGCGAGCGTCTCATCGCCGTTGGACGACTCGTTGGCCCGGAAGCGCGCGTGGCTGTACACGCGGCGCGGCAGCTCGCCGTGCAGGCGCAGCACCTTGTAGCCGAAGGGCAGGTAGTAGCCGTGCTCCGCGAGGAAGCTCTTGGCGATACCCGACGTGCGGTCGATGAGCGACGGGTGGAAGAGCAGCTGCTCGAAGTCGCCGGTGAACTCCGGCATCAGCTCCAGCACCATCAACAGCTCGTTGTCACCCGGGAGGATGGCCTGCACGCTGCGCCAGCGCGGCCCCAGCTCCTGCTCGTACTCGGCTTCCAGCGACTGCGGACGCGGCTTGTCGCACCGCTTGCGGATGGCCTCCAGGTCCTCCACGCGCGCCACGCGGGGCCCGCCGAAGCGCACCCGGCCCGCCGAGTGGTCCGTGCCCTTGCCCACGCCGCCCGGCGGCAGGCTCTTCACGCCCCAGCGGTAGCCGTCCCCGTCCTTCTCCAGGGTGAGGCGCACCTCGCGCGTCTCGTTCTCCGGCACGCGCAGCGGCGCGAGGAAGTAGTTGTCCAACAGCTCGATGGTGCGGCCCTTCGCCTCGTCCGCCACCGCGGCGCGCACCATCTCGAAGTACGTCACGCCCGGCACCGTTGGGTTGCCGAGGATGCGGTGCTCGTCCGTCACCCACTGCGAGCGCGGCTCGCCGAAGGTGCCGGAGAAGACCTTGCGCTGCGGCGTGTCCACGAGGCAGCGGTGCACGAACGGGTGCGGAATCGCACGGCCCTCGCCGGTCTGCGTCGCCGGCCGCGCCGCCATGCCGACCTCGTCCCACGCGCCCCAGTTAATGGACACCGCGTAGGTGCCGGTGCGGGCCTGGTACGCGCGGGTGAAGGCGTCCAGGTACGCGTTGGCCGCCGTGTAGTCCACCTGGCCGAAGCGGCCCACGACGGTGGTGAGCGACGAGCAGGCCGCGAAGAAGTCCAGCCGCTCGCCCTCAAGCACTGCCCCGAGCACGCGCGTGCCCGTCACCTTGGGCGCGAGCACCGCCGTCGCCGCCTCGCGCGTCTTGAGCTGGAGCAGCCCGCCGCCCGGCACACCGGCCGCGTGGATGACACCATGGATGGCGCCGAAGCGCTCCCGCGCGGTGGCCACCACGGCCCGCATGCGCTCCAGGTCCGTCACGTCGGCGCTGAGCGCCAGCACCTTCGCGCCCTTCTCCTCCAGGCGCTGCACGGCCTGGATGCGACGGCGCGTGGCCTCGTCACCACCGGACGCCTCCAGGTGTTTCGCCCACTCCTCGCGAGGAGGCACCACCGCGCGCCCGACGAGCACCAGCCGCGCGTGGCACTTCTCCGCCAGCGCTTCCGCGAAGGACAGGCCGATGCCGCCCAGGCCGCCGGTGATGAGGTACACGCCGCCTTCGCGCAGCGGCACCGCCGATTCGGGGCCTTCCTCCAGGCGCACCTCCTCGAAGTCGCGCACCCAGCGGCGGCCACTCCGGAAGGCCACCACGGGCTCCTCCGAGTCCGACGCCAGCTCCGCGGCCAGCAGCTCCACCAGCCGTCCGGCCTGGAAGCTGCTCAGCGGGGGCAGGGTGACGTCCACGCTGCGGCAGTGCACGTGCGGCAGCTCGCGCGGGATGACGTTGGTGGGCCCCAGCGCCACCGCCTGCTCCGGCGACACGAGGTCCCCGCCCGTGACCTCCTGCATGCCGTTGGACACCAGCGTCAGGCGCACCGGCTTGCCCGTGGTGTGCGCGCCCAGCGCCTGCGCGAGGTGCAGCGGGCTGAAGAACGACCGCTCGACGACGTCCTCCGTCGCCGCGCCCGAACCTTCGGCGGTGATGCCGGTGAGGTGGACGATGCGCTCCGGCAGCCGTCCATCCGCCGCCAGCTCCGACAGCAGCGAGGCGTAGTCCTCGCGGCGGCCGGGGTTCAGCTCGTACGCGTCCGCGCCCGTGCGGCGGAACTCACGGCCCTGAATGACTTCCACCAGCGCGTGGCCCTGCTGACGCAGGCGCGTGGCCAGCTTCGCGCCCAGGCCCGCCTTGTCCTGCAGGAGCAGCCACGGCGCCGCCTTCGCGTTGGCGGCTCCGACGGCGGCCACCTTCGGCGCGGACTCCTTCCACACCGGCAGCCAGAACCAGCCCGCCACGTCCTGGCGCTTCTCCAGCGAACCTCCGCGCTTCGCCTGGGCGCTGGTGGAGGAGCGCAGGTCCACCCAGTAGCGCTGGCGCTCGAAGGGGTAGGTGGGCAGCGGCTCGCGACGGCGCGTTTCACCGTCGAAGTAGCCCGGCGCATCCACGCCCAGCAGCCACAGGTGGCCCAGCGTGCGCAGCAGGTACTCCGCTTCCGGCGTGGCCTCGCCCACCGTCGGCAGCAGGGTGTGCATGGACTGGGTCGGCTTCTTGCGCGGGTGCCAGCGCGCCAGCGACTGGAGCGCCTTGCCCGGGCCCACCTCCAGCAACACCGCCTCGGACTCCTTCAGCAGCTCATCCAGGCCGTCCGCGAAGCGCACCGGCTGGCGCAGGTGCTTCGCCCAGTAGTCGGGCGACGTGGCCTGTTCGGCGGTGATCCACGTCCCCGTCACGTTGGAGATGAAGCGCAGCTTCGGGGCGGAGGGCTTCGCCTTCGCCACCGCGTCACGGAAGGCCCCGACGATGGGGTCCATCATCGCGGAGTGGAACGCGTGCGACGTGCGCAGTCGACGGGCCAGCACGTCCTTGGCCGCGAGCCGCTTCTCCAGCGCCTCGATGGCCGCCGGAGGGCCCGCGACGACGCACGAGCCCGGCGCGTTGGCGGCGGCGACCTCCAGCCCCTCGCTCAAGTACGGGCGAACGTCCGCCTCCGCGAGCTGTACGGACAGCATGGCGCCCGGAGGGCAGGACTGCATCAGCCGGCCCCGGGTGGCGACCAGCTCCAGCGCGTCCTCCAGCGTGAAGACGCCGGCCAGGCAGGCCGCGACGTACTCGCCCACGCTGTGGCCGATCATCGCCGCGGGCTCCAGGCCCCACGACAGCAGCAGCTTCGCCAGCGCGTACTCCACGACGAAGAGGGCGGGCTGGGTGAGGGCCGTCTGCTCCAGCTTCGCGGCGGCCTGCGCATCCTGCGTGTCCGTTTCGAACAGCAGCGCCTTCAGCTCCAGCCCGTGGCGCTTGGACAGCAGCTCCAGGCAGCGGTCCGCCTCCTGGCGGAACACGGCCTCGCCCCGGTACAGGGACGCGGCCATGCCCGGGTGCTGCGATCCCTGGCCGGGGAACATGAACATCACGGGCCGGGTGACGCGCTCCTGGGTGCGGGTGATGACGCGGTCCGGGGACAGCGTCGCCAGCGCCTGCGCGGCCTCCTCCACGGTGCGCACCACCACGAAGCGGCGGTGCTCGAAGGCCTTGCGCCCCTTCTGGAGCGTGAAAGCCACGTCCGCGAGGTTCAGGTCCGGATGCGCCTTCAGGTGCTCCGCCAGCCGCGTCGTCGCCGTCTCCAGCGCCGCGTCCGAGCGGGCCGACACCACCAGCAACTGGTGCTCACGCGAGGGCCCGGACGGCGCGCGCTGGGGCGCCTCCTCCAGGACGACGTGCGCGTTGGTGCCGCCCAGGCCGAACGCGCTCACGCCCGCGCGACGCGGAGAGGGCGCGTTCCAGTCCTGGAGCTTCGCGTTGACGTAGAAGGGGCTGCCCGCGAAGTCGATCTCCGGGTTGGGCTTCTCGAAGCCGAGGCTGGGCGGAAGCTGACGGTGCTTCAGCGTCAGCGCCGTCTTGATGAGGCCCGCGATGCCGGCCGCCGTGTCCAGGTGGCCCACGTTGCTCTTCACGGAGCCCAGGCCGCAGTAGCCGTTGCGCGTGGCGCCGCCGGAGCGGAACGCCTTCGTCAGCGCCTTCACTTCAATCGGGTCGCCCATGGGCGTGCCCGTGCCGTGGGCTTCGACGTAGGTGATGGTGTCGGGATCCACGCCGGACAGCGCGTGCGCCATGCCGATGACCTCGGCCTGGCCGTTCACGCTGGGCGCCGTGTAGCCGACCTTGTCGGTTCCGTCGTTGTTGAGCGCGCCGCCGCGGATGACCGCGTGGATGATGTCGCCGTCCGCGATGGCATCCGACAGGCGCTTGAGCACCACCGCGCCCGCGCCGCTGCCACCCACCGTGCCCTGCGCGTTCGCGTCGAACGGGCGGCAGTGGCCGTCCGGGGATCCGATGCCGCGCTCGGTGTAGAGGTAGCCCGTCTTCTGCGGGACGGTGATGGTGACGCCGCCCGCCAGCGCCATGTCGCACTGGAAGTTCAGCAGGCTCTGGCACGCGTGGTAGACGGCCACGAGCGACGTGGAGCACGCGGTCTGCACCGTCACCGCCGGGCCCTTCAGGTCCAGCTTGTAGGCGACGCGCGTGGCCAGGTGGTCGTTCTTGTTGTGGATGACGGCCTGGAACGCGCTCACCGTGCCCGTCAGGTGCCCGGCCGACGACAGGTTGTAGAGCAGGTAGCCATTGGCGCCCGCGCCCGCGTAGATGCCGATGGGCCCCTTGGCTCGCGACGGGTCGTGGCCCGCGGTCTCCAGGGCCTCCCAGACGCACTCCATGAAGAGGCGCTGCTGCGGATCGGTGATCTCCGCCTCGCGCGGCGACAGTTCAAAGAAGCGCGCGTCGAACTGGTCGATGCCGTCCAGCGTGGCCCGCGCCTTGACGTACTTCGGATCCTTCAGCTCCGCGGGGTCGATGGCGGCGCGATCCAACTCCTCGTCCTTGAGGAAGGTGATGGACTCCACGCCTTCCTGGAGGTTCTTCCAGAAAGCCTCGGGGGTGCTGGCGCCGGGGAACCGGCACGCCATGCCCACGATCGCCACGCCTTCCATCTGAGGAGCGTCCTGCTCGACTTCGCTGCTCATCGCTTACCCCTGGCCTTCATCAAGAGGGCCTGTTGCTGCATCGCTTGGAGTTGTTTCTTCGCGCGCTCGTCACGCGCCTGTTGTTGCAGGGACTCCTGGGCCGCGCTCGCCGGGGCCTGTCCCAGGTACTTCGCCAGCGAGGCCACGGTGGGGTGCTGGAACAGCTCCACCATGGACAGGCGCCGGCCCATCAGCACCGACAGCTTCTCGTGCACCTGCACCATGAGGAGCGAGTGCCCGCCCAGGTCGAAGAAGCTGCTGTGCAGGCCCACCCGGTCCACCTTGAGGGCCTCCTGCCAGATGGCGGCGATGCGCTGCTCCAGCTCCGTGACGGGCGCCTCGTAGGGCACCGTCTCCGGCCTCGCCGCGACCGGCTCCGGCAGCGCGCCCCGGTCCACCTTGCCGTTGCGGTTGAGCGGCAGTCGCGCCAGCGGCACGAAGTGGGAGGGCAGCATGAACTCGGGCACCAGCTCGCGCAGGAAACCGCGCAGCTCCAGGGCCAGCTGCGCCGTCGCTGGATCGGTGTCCGCGGGCATTCCGCGATGGGGCACGAAGTACGCCACCAGCCGGGCATCCTCCTTCGTGCCACGCACGACAACGACGGCTTCGCCCACCTCCGGGTGCGAGCGCATCTGCGCTTCGATTTCACCGGGCTCGATGCGGTAGCCCCGCACCTTCACCTGGAAGTCGGCGCGGCCGTGGAAGTCGATGCGGCCGTCGTCGCGGTAGCGGCCCACGTCTCCCGTGCGGTACAGCCGCGCGCCCGGCGTGGGGCTGAAGGCATCCGGCACGAAGCGCTCGGCGGTGAGGTCCGGCCGGCCTTCATAGCCTCGGGCCACGCCCGCGCCGCCGATGAACAGCTCACCGGGCACGCCCAGGGGCAGCTCCCGTAGGCCCGCGTCCAGCACGTGCACCCTCACGTTGCCCAGCGGTCCGCCGATGCTCGGCTGCGCGGAGTCCGCGATGGGGCACGCCGTGGCGTTCACGGTGCACTCGGTGGGGCCGTACATGTTGACGAAGCGCGTGCGCGAGAGCGGCGTGAGGTCCGTCCAGGTGCGCGCGTCGATGGCCTCTCCGCCCACCAGCACGAGGGCGGGAGAGAAGTCCGCGTCGCGTCCCAGCCCCTGGGCCAGCAGCGGTCCCAGGAGCGACGGCGTGCAGTCCACGACGTCCACGGCGTACCGCTGGACCCACGCGCGCATGCGCACCGCGTCCGGCCGCACCTCTTCCGGGACGATGTGCAGCGAGTGCCCGTTGAGGAGTTGGAGCCACTGCTTCACGGAGGCGTCGAACACGAGCGGCGCGTTGACGCTCACCCGCAGGCCGGGGCCCCGACCCTGGTAGACGACGTCGCGCAGCGTGGCTGCGAGGTTGAGCGCCGAGCGATGCGGGATCATCACGCCCTTGGGGCGGCCCGTGGAGCCGGACGTGAAGATGACGTAGGCGGCGTTCTCCGGGGAGAGCGTCACGTCGGGCGCGTGGGGGGACGCGGTGGCCAGGGCTTCGGTCTCCTGGTCCAGGCAGACGAAGGTGTGCGCGCCGTCCGGGAGCGAAGCGCGCAGGTTCGAGCGGGTGACGACGAGCGGCGCGCCGGCCTGCTGGATGACGTAGGCCAGTCGCTCGCGCGGGTAGGTCGGGTCCAACGGCACGAAGGTGCCCCCGGCCTTGAGGACGCCGAGCAACACGACGAGCTGCTCCACCGACCGTTCCAGGCACACCGCCACGCGCGTCTCGGTCCCGACGCCCTTGGAGCGCAGGTGCGACGCGAGCCGGTTGGCGCGCTCTGACAGCGCGGCGAAGGTGAGCTGTTCGTCCTCGAAGGCGACCGCCACGGCGTCCGGCCGAGTGCGCGCCACGGCGTCGAAGCGCGAGGGCAGCGTGTCCTGCGTGTCGTGATCGCGAGCGGTGCGGTTGAAGTCCGCCAGCTGCCGCAGTTCATGCGGACCGACCCAGGGAAGGGCGTCCAGCGAGCGCTCGGGCGCGGTCAGCGCCGAGGCCAGCAGGGTTTCCAGTCGCTCCAGGAGCCGGGCTGCTTCTTCCGGGGCGTACGCGGCTTCGTCGTGGTGCAGCTCCAGCGACAGGGAACCGCGCCCGCGCACCAGGGCCAGGGTCAGCTCGGCGCGCTCGCCGCGCGCTTCAACGTGGGCGAGGGTCAGCGTCAGTCCACCCGCGCGCACGGGCTCCGGCCACGTGAGGTCCTCGAAGGCGAAGGCGCGGGAGGGCGGGGTGCCACCGACGGCGGGGAAGGCGCTCGACGCGTCGAAGTCGTCCTGCCAGGCGGCGGTCTCGCGAACGCTTCGCGCCACGTCGCGCGCGAGCGCATCGAAGCTGGAGGCAGCGGAGGTGCGCACGGGCAGCCAGCGCTCGAAGAGGCCGAGCGCCACGTCCAGTCCTTCGTAGCCACGGCCTTCAACGCGCACGGAGACGCACGCATCGCCGCTGCTTCCCATGCGCGCGAGCAGGCGCGACCAGCCCGCGAGCACGACGTCCGCCACCGGGACACCCAGCCGGCCGGCCAGTGCCTCCAGGGCCGAGACTGTTTCGGGCGCCAGTGCGAGTGCTGCACAACGGGTGCGAAGTCCGAGCGCCCCCGGGTCCTTGCGGCGCGTGGGCAGCGTCGCGCCCGTGGCGCCGGTCAGGTCACGACCCTTCCAGAAGCGCCGTCCATCCGCGCCGTCGTCGGATTCGAGGATCTGGTGGAAGACCTCCGCCACGTCCGCGTACTGCGGAGGCGGCTCTTCGTCCTGGGGCGACGAAGTCGTCAACGCGCGACCCAGCTCGCGTGCGAGCACGGCGAACGTCTGCCGGTCCGCGGAGAGCGCGGGCACCTCCACGAGCAATGCATGGCGGTCCGGGCCCAGCACCGCGAGCCGCCACGGTGTCAGAGCGTCCAGCGCCGCCGAACCGGACTCGGAGCCCAGCGCCGCCAGTCGTGCGGACTTCTCCGTCTCGGAGAGGGCACTCCAGTCAAGCACCTCCAGGACGGTCGCCGGAACCTCCCCGGGCACCTGCACCGCGGCGGCCGTGCCGGCGAGGTGGCGGTACGTGGTGCGCAGCACCTCGTGAGCGGAGATCAGCTCACGCACCGCGCGCTCCAGTCGCGCCACGTCGAGCGGTCCGTCGAGGGAGAGCACGGCCCGGGCGCGCGATGGCGCTCCTGGAACGGCTGCCAGGAGGGACCAGAGTCTTGCCTGTTGGGGGGAGAGCCGGAATCCGGTTGGCTGGGTCACGCTGAAGGCTCCTGGAAGGGGACGGGGGCGGGCGCGAGACCCGCGGATTCAGGCGTTCAGCCTGGAGGGGAATCGCGGGGCGCGTCCGCCACCGGGGCGACCTCGCTCCACGGAAACGGACGGGCCATGCCGGCCAGCACGCGCCGGGGTCCCACGAAGGACGAACGCGCGTGGGCGGCCAGCAGGTTGTCGATGACGAGCAGGTCCCCCTTCTCCCAGGGGAACATCACCTGTTCGGCCTCATACGCGGCGCGCAGCGTCTCCATCACCTCGGGCTCGATGGGAGCGCCGTCGCCGTAATACGTGTGGTTGGGCAGCTCTTCCTCACCCAGGTCCGCCAGCAGCGCGGAGGCCACCGGCGCCGGCAGCGTGGAGACGTGGAAGAACGTGGCGTGGTTGAACCAGACGGGCTCGCCCGTGACGGGGTGCAGACCGGCCGCGCGACGCACCTGCCGCGTGCGGAGGCGGTTGCCGTCGCGCCATTCCACCTGGATGCCGCTGCGCTGACAGTATGCCTCCACCTCGGCGCGGTCCTCCGTCTGGAACGCCTGCTGCCAGCTCAACCCCAGCCGGTGGCCGAAGTTGCGGACGTACGTGTAGCCCTGCTCCAGGAACCGCGCGCGCACTTCGGCCGGCAGGCGCTGGAAGATGCGTCGCGTGTCCGCGAGCGGCGTCTCGCCACCCTGTTGCGATGGCAACACGCAGGCGAAGAAGAGGCGCGCCGGGAAGGTCTGGTTGTAGGACTGCTCGTTGTGCAGGAAGATCCGCTCGGACGGCGGGTGGTCCGTGGACGTGTAGATGTTCCCGCTCACCTGCGAGCGCGGCGACGAGCGCTCCTCGTAGGCCAGCGCTTCATCCGCCATCGCCTGGATGGCCCGGTCCATGGCCTCGGGCGTCACCACGTCGAAGCCCCGGAACAGCACGGCGCCATGCTTGTGAATCTGCGCGTCCACGAGGGCGCGGTGCGTGCGGCCCCAGTCCGCCAGCTCGATGCCCGGCAGCGCCGGCCGGGCCACCACGGGCAGGTGCAGCCCGGGCCGCA
The DNA here is from genome assembly GCF_003612065.1 of Corallococcus sp. CA047B. Taxonomy (NCBI): domain Bacteria; kingdom Pseudomonadati; phylum Myxococcota; class Myxococcia; order Myxococcales; family Myxococcaceae; genus Corallococcus; species Corallococcus sp. CA047B. Next base: position 14,834 of record NZ_RAWD01000104.1, on the reverse strand, counting down.
GCTCCTCGAAGCGCACCCAGTCCTGGCCGGAGCCATCCACTTCGCGCCTGCGCAGCTTCGGGAGTGCGCGCTTCGGTTGACCATCCGTCGTCATGATTCGCTCCCACCGCGACGGCGCACGCCGCGGAACAGTTCCTTGCGAGAGGACTGGAGCGCCTGTGCCCGCTCCTGCTGCCGCTGGCGCTCACGCTCCACGAGCACCCCGTGCAGCTCCTCCAACGTCGCGTCCGGCCGGGCCACCGCCGCGGCCAGCGTCGCCTCGTAGTCCTCCGCCAGCCGCGCGAGCGTGGCCGCGTCGAAGAGGGCGGTGGCGAAGCGCAGCACGCCCTGGAAGCGGCCCTCGGACTCGGACAGCAGCACGGATAAGTCGAACGGCGAGCCGCCGTCGTCGATCTCCAACTGGCGCAGCTTCAGTCCCGGCAGTCGCAGCGCGGGAAGGGGCGCGTTCTCCAGGACGAACATCACCTGGAACAAGGGGTTGTAGCGGGCGTCGCGCGGTGGCCGCAGCGCCTCCACCAGCTTGTCGAACGGGACATGCGGATGCGCCTGTCCCCCCAACGCCACCTCGCGCACGCGCCCGAGCACCTGCCGGAAGGTGGGGTTGCCCTCCAGGCCCACGCGCAGCACCAACTGGTTGACGAACAGGCCAATGAGGTTCTGGGTGCGCGCGTGCTCGCGGCTGGCCACGTCCGTGCCCACCACCAGGTCCGTGTGGCCGGTGCGCGAGTGCAGCACCACCAGGAAGCCCGCCAGCAGCGACATGAAGGGCGTGGTGCCCTCGGCCCGGCCCAACTGCCGCAGCCCTTCGCTGAGCGCCACGGAGAGCGACACCGGCTGCCGCGCGCCCTCGAAGTGCTGGCGCTCCGGACGCGGCTTGTCCAGGGGCAGCTCCAGCAGCGGAGGCGCTCCCGACAGGCGCTCCTTCCACCACGAAAGCTCCTCGTCCAGCAGGCCACCCTCCAGCCGGCGACGCAGCCACGCCGCATGGTCGGCGTACTGCACGGGCAGCTCCGGCAGCGGCAACGGTCGGCCCTGCGCGAAGGCCGCGTAGAGCGCGCCCAGCTCCCGCACCACCACGCCCATGCTCCAGCCGTCCGACACCACGTGGTGCAGCGTGAGCAGCAGCCGGTGCCGCGTGTCGGACAGCTTCAACAGCTTCGCGCGCACCGGCAGCTCGCGCTCCAGGTCGAAGGGCCCGCGCGCCTCCTGGGCGGTGAGGCGCTCCGTCTCGGCGGCCTGCTGTGCCTCCGGCAAGCCGCTCAGGTCCACCACCGCGCCCGGGAGCGCCAGCGGTCCGCCCGCTGGAACACCCGAAGGCGCAACGATGTCCTGCACGCGGCGGCCCTGTGAGCGGGGGAAGCGCGTGCGCAGCGCTTCATGCCGGTGGACGATGGCCTCCAGGCTGCGGGTCAGCACCGCCACGTCCAGCTGTCCCTCCAGCTCCACCGCGGCCGGGATGTTGTAGGCCGCGCTGCCCGCCGCGAGCTGATCCAGGAACAGCAGCCGCTCCTGGCCGTGCGACAGCGGCGCATCGCCGCGAGCCCCCGCCACCAACGGCGGCGGTGCGGCGGTGGGATGGCGCAGCTCCGCGAGCCCCCGCGCGGTGAGCGCTTCCAGGTGCACGCCCTCCAGCAGCAGCGCCACCGGCAGGTGGATCTCCAGCTCCTCTTCCAGCGCCGCCTTCAGCTCGACGGCGTGGATGGAGTCCAGGCCCAGCGCGGTGAGGGGCCGGGTCGCCTCCAGCGACGACAGCGGCACGGACAGCGCCCGTGACAGGTGCCGCCGCAGGTACGTGCCCAGCAGCGCCGCGCGCTCCGCCTCGGATGCGGTCAGCAGCGCGGCGCGCGTCAGCCGGAACTCTTCCGGGGCAGCGACCTCGGGAGTACTCACGGCGTCGGTGGAAGCGTCGGCGAGGGCTTCCTGCGCGAGGATCTCCAGCCCGTTCGCCAGATACTGCGTGCGGCACGCGCGCCGCTGGACCTTGCCGCTGGACGTCTTGGGCAGCCCGCCCGCGGGGATGAGCACCACCGTGTCCACGGCCACTTCGTGGCCCTGCGCGATGGCGCGCCGGATGGCGTCGATGGCGGCGGACGGTTCGCCCAGCACCTTGCGATCCACCTCCAGCACCACCACCAGCCGCTCCTCGCCGCCCCGGTCCACGGAGAACGCGGCCGAGCAGCCCGGACGCATCGCCGGGTGGCTGGACTCCGCCGTCAGCTCCAGGTCCTGCGGGTAGTGGTTGCGGCCGCGCAGGATGATCAGATCCTTGATGCGGCCCGCGACGAACAGCTCCTGACCGGACACGAAGCCCAGGTCGCCGGTGCGCAGGTAGGGCCCTTCGCCGGTGTCGGCGCGGCGGGCCCGGAAGGTGGCCTCGCTCTCCTCAGGGCGCTCCCAGTAGCTGCCCGCGACGCTCGGGCCGCGCAGCCAGATCTCCCCCAGCCGGCCCTCGGGCACGGGCAGGCGGGACTCGGGCTCCACGATGATCAGCTCCTGCCCGGGGATGCTCACGCCGCTGCCCACCAGCGTGCGCGCGTCCGTCAGCTCGGAAGGGGCGGGTGCCTCCGCGCGGCCCTGCTGGAGCGCGTCCTGCCGGTACACGCGCTCTACCGGGGGCGCGGCCTTGCGTCCACCGGAGGCGATGAGCGTGGTCTCCGCGAGGCCGTAGCACGGGTAGAAGGCCTCCTTGCGAAACCCCGAGTCCGCGAAGGCGCGCGTGAAGCGCTCCAGCGTCTCCGCGCGCACCGGCTCCGCGCCGTTGAAGGCCACGTCCCAGGAGCTCAGGTCCAGCGCCGCGCGCTGCTCCGGCGTCGTCTTGCGCACGCACAGGTCGAAGGCGAAGTTGGGCCCGCCGCTCGTCGTCGCGCGGTATCGCGACACGGCCTCCAGCCAGCGCGCCGGCCGCTTGAGGAAGTCCAGCGGCGACAACAGCACCACGGGGAAGCCGCCGCACAGCGGCTGCAGCACGCCGCCAATGAGGCCCATGTCATGGTACGGCGGCAGCCAGATGACGCCGCGGCTGTCGTCCGAGTGCTCGAAGCACTGGTGGATCGCCAGCGAGTTCGCCAGCAGGTTGCCGTGGCTGAGCATCACGCCCTTGGGCGTGCCGGTGGAGCCGGAGGTGTACTGGAGGAAGGCCAGCGCCTCCCGCGCCGTGCCCGGATCCTTCCAGGCACCGGCCTCGCTGTCCTCCACCGCGTCGGTGGCCAGCCACGACAGGCCGGCGAGCGCCGCCGACTGCTCGCCCATCGACTCCATGAAGCCCTGGATGAAGCCCGTGGTGAGCGCGAACCGCGCCCGCGCGTCCTGGATCACCGCCTCCAGCCGGGGCAGCGTGCGCGCCAGTCGCATCGGATCCGGCGGATACGCCGGCACCGCCACCGCGCCGGCATACAGACAACCCACGAAGGCGGCCACGTACTCAAGACCTGGAGGGTAGAGCAGCAGCACCCGCTCGCCCCGAGCCCCGCGCGCTTGCAGCGCCGCCCCGATGGCCCGCGCCCGTCGATCCAGGTCCCCGTAGGTGAGGTGCGCCTCCTCCGAGTCACCATCCACGAGGAACGTGTAGGCGAGCTGGTCCGGGCGCTGCTCCGCCCTGCGACGCGACAGCTCCACCAGCGTCGACACATCTTGTAACAATTCAGGCGAACGCATGCGTTGGGCCGACCGAGATGTGTCGAGACCCGACTCCCCGAAACGACCCGCAGGGGCAGTACGAGACTCATGCAGCGTGAGCGGAATTATTCGTGGAAAACGTACAGTACAGTTAACACAGCACGTTACAAACTGTCCATGTTGACAGGCAGTTCCTGGTCGAGGCCCTTGATACATCGGGCCTCTGACAGGGCTTCCCGCGCGGGTGCTACAGGGTGGGGCCGGGATGCTCGGCGGACAGGCTGTCGGTCAGTCTCACCGACAGGGCGGGGCGTGCGCCCGGGAGCCGTTCCGCGAGGTACTCGGTGAGCACGCGTTCCATGCGCAGGGACTCGTCCTGCACCAGCCGCTTGAGTTCCGCCAGGTGCGTGAGGCTCTGGAGGACCGCGTCGGTGCCGACGCCGAAGTCGATGAGGCACGCGACCTCGTCCACGTCTCCGGCGAGCAGCTTGTCCACCATGGGCAGGCAGGACGTCACGGTGCCGATGAGCGCGCCGGAGCGGTAGTAGCGCTCGAAGGCGTACGAGGCCAGGTAGTCCGCCCACTTGGGTTCGTTGATGTCCACCTGGAGGTCCAGGCTCTTCACCATGGTCTGCATCAGCGCCACGTGCGCGCGCAGGTACGCGGTGAGCGGAGCGCGCACCGTGTCCAGCACGTCGTCCACGTCCTGGCCGACGAAGGTGTGCATCATCAGCGTGGCGGTGCGCTGGTCGCGCGCGTGGCCGGCCTTGTCCGCCGCCGCGTGGTAGAGGCCGATCTTCTCCAGCGCCTCTTCCAGCGGCTGGCCCAGCAGGGACGTGAGGACGTTGTAGCCGCCGGTGCCGGTGCGCTCGAAGAGGGCGGGGTCCGTGGCGCACGTCACCCACGTGGGCAGGCGGGGCTGGATGGGGCGGGGGAAGACCTTCAGGTCCACCTCCTTGCCCACGCCGTCACGGGCCGGCACGGACTCGCCGCGCCACAGCCGTTCAACCTTCTCCAGGTTCTCCCACATGACGTCGCGCTTGCGGGTGAAGGCCTCCGGGTTGAGGGCGAAATCGTTGGGCACCCAGCCGGAAGCGATGGAGATGCCAGCGCGGCCGCCGGAGAGGTTGTCGACGATGGACCACTCCTCCGCGACGCGGAAGGGGCTCTGCAGCGGCAGCACGACGCTGCCCGCGCGCAGGCCGATGTGCTTCGTCATCGTGGCCAGGCCCGCGGCGAGCAGCGACGGGTTCGGGTAGATGCCGCCGTGTTCGTGGAAGTGGCGCTCCGGGGTGGAGACGGAGGAGAAGCCGTGCGCGTCCCCGAACTTCGCCGCCTCCAGCAGCAGGCGGTACTTGTCGGTGGTGCCCGCGTCCTCGTCCGCGAAGAAGAACAGGCCGAAGTCCAGCTTCCGCGCGCGGCGGCGGGTGGGCACCACGTGCGCGACGAGCCGAGAGCCCTCCACGCGCACGTCCACCGCGCGCACCTCCGGGTGCCACGCCAGCAGGGCGCGCAGCTCCTCCGGCCCCACGGACGTGCTCGCGGTGGCGGGGCTCCGCGCGGTGCCGCCGGCGAAGTCCAGCACCTCGCCCAGCGTGGACAGCTCGCGGTCCGGTTGCGTGGCGATGACATCGAGCAGCGCCGCGAGCTGGCCCACGAGGCGGATGACGTCCAGGGGCGCGAAGCGGTTCGCGTCGTGGTGCAGCCGCAGCGCCAGCCGCTCGCCGGCCACGGCCTCCACCGTCAAGGGGAAGGAGGGCGGGGCGGAGACGTGACGGAAGGAGCCCAGGCCCAGGCCGCGAGCCAGCGGCTTCAGCGTGTCCTCTTCCGGGGGCTCCCACGCGAGGACAACGCTCTGGAAGAGGGGGACGTCCTCCGGCAGCTTCAGCCACTGGCGCACCTGGGACAGGGAGGCGTGCTCATGGCGCTGGGCCTCGGACAGCTCGGCCTGGAGGGCGCGCAGCCAGCGCAGGGGCGTGCCCTGGGCGGGGATGGAGAGCCTGCGCGGCAGCAGGTGCGCGAAGCGGCCCACCAGCGGTCGGCCCTGGACGAGCGTGGCGGTGCGGCCGGGGACCTGTGCGCCGAACACGACCTCCGCGTTGCCGGTGTGGTGGCGCAGCATCAGCGCCCACGCGGCCTGAAGCAACGTGCCCAGCCCCAGCTTGTGCTTGCGCAGGAAGGCCAGCACGTTGCCGGACTCCGTCGCGGGCAGCAGCAGTTGTTGCAGGCCGGAGACAGTCACGGGGCCGGCTTCGGAGCGCACGGCCAGCAGGGTGGGGCGCGGATCCTTCAGCGCCTCTCGCAGGTGGGTCTCCGCGTCGCCCGAGCCCTGGGCCTCCATCCACGCGAGGTACTCACGGAACGGCCGCGCCTTCTCCAGCCCGGCGTCGCCCTTTCCCCGCGCGGCCTGATACAGGCGCAGCAGCTCCTCCAGGCAGAGCCTCGCGGCGCCCGCGTCCAGCGCCGCCGCGTGCCATGCGAAGACGAGGAAGGACGCCTCCGGGGCGGTGCGCACCACCGACAGGCGCACCAGCGGCGCGGACGTCAGGCCCATGCCCCGCTTGCGATCCGCTTCCAGCCAGGACTCCAGGCCCTGGGGCGCGTCCGCCCGTTCCAGGGCAGGGGAGAGCTTCTCGCGGACCACCTGCATGGGCTCCGGCATCCCCTGGAGGAAGAACGCGGTGCGCAGCGCGGTGTGGCGGCGCACCAGCTCCCGCAGGGCCTCCTCCAGCAACGCTTCGTCCAGGGGGCCCCGCACGTCCGCGACGAGGTGTTCGAGGGGCGCTTCCGGCACGGGCGACGGTGGCAACAACAGCTCCCGCTGGGCGGGAGTGAGCCGGTAGACGTCCTCGACGTTCTTCATGGTGCGCTCGACTCCTCGGCGGTCCGGCTGACACTGAAACACCGGACGCGGTGTGCTTGCGGGACGGCGAAGGTATTACGGACCGCGCCCTCGCGGGAATGACCTGGGGGGCCGGTCAACTGGACGGGGGACGGCTGGGCGTGGCCGTGGCATAGAGGGGGCAAGGAAGGGAGTACGCCATGTCGTTCATGCTGTTGATCCAGTCGGAAGAGCGGGCGCGTCCCCGCACGGAGAGCGAACGCCGCATCGCCGCCGAGCGGATGGAGCGCATGCAGCGCTACGGCGCGGGCCTCCACGCCCGGGGCCTGCTCATGGCCAGCGATTCGCTCAAGTCGGATGAGGAAGGCGTGCGGATTGAAACCCGTGGAGGCAAGCGGACCTTCAGCGACGGTCCGTTCACCGAGTCCAAGGAGATCGTCGGAGGCTTCTTCCTCATCAACGTCAGCACCCGCGAGGAAGCCCTGGCCATCGCCAGCGAGTGCCCGGCGGCGGAGTGGTCCACCGTCGAGGTCCGCCAGAGCGGTCCCTGCTACGACGAGTGAGTTCCCGCAGATGTCCACATGCAACACCCTGGTGACCCAAGCGGGGGCGCTCTGCCCGAAGCTCCAGGCCATCGTGGACGCGGGCGAACCGCGAGCCGGTGTGCTTCTCGGAGACTGACCAGCTCCAAGTGGACCGCGAAGACCGAGGCCACCTCGCTCCGCTGCGATACCGCGACCGAGCTGGTTCCGGGGTGCATGATCCTCGGCACCACGCCGGATTCCCCGTAACGCATCGCAGACGAATGGGCTGCGGTGCAATACCCCTTAAGAGGGATGGCCGGCTTCGCTCTGGTCGGCTGTCATCGGCGCGCGTGTGAGGATTTTCCTCCTCGTGCCATGCTTGTCCTGGGGAGGGTCGTCATGAAGGTCATGATTGGCGATACAGTCGTCTTCAAGCACCAGTCGGGAAGTCCCATCGGGATTGTGACGCGGCGCAGCGGGGCCACGCTCACGGTACGGCTGCCCCTCCTGGACAATGCCCTGGAACGGGTTTCCCGCGCGGAAGTGGAACCCCTGGCCCTCTGGCTGGCGGATGCTCGGAGGCGGCAAACGAAGTTCAGCAACACGCTGAGCCTCGTCGGCCAGTCTTCCTTGTCCGAGTTGGTCAAGACGTTTGGCTATTCCACCGACGTCAAGATGCAGCGCGCTTCGCTTGAGAACGTCGTGCGCCAACTGCAACGGGCGGGGCTTGATGTCACGCCGACGACGGGGAGCTGGGATCGCCATGCCCCCTTCGTCCTGGCGCTGAAGAAGGCCCTCATCGCTCCCGTTCCGGACGACGATGAGGACAAAGCGCCGGAGCTGGAGCCGTCTCGCTCCTTTGCGCTGCCCCAGCCCTTCTGGCCGAGCGCTCTGGGCTTGTCGCAGGATCGCGAAGTGGCGTTCCTTCGAGCGCTCACCGGTCCCGAGCCGATCCTTTCCTTGCTCTACCTCCCGGAGCGCCGCGACACCGCGGACTGGCTCCAGCCCACGTGGGAAGGGGTGATGGGCTGGGCCTATCGCTGTGCGCAGCGCTTCGTCCGGACAGGAGGCGCGGAGCATGCGGCACCGCAAATCGTGCGAGGTTCCTCCCCGTTGTTGCATGGGTATCTCAAGCCCTCTGTTCTCGGTTCGGACGGCCCCCGGCTCCACGACGCTCCCCATGCCTTGAATCTCATCTCGCTCCGGCGTGACACAGATGCTCCCGTCGATCTGTCTCGCCTCCTGGCGACATGGCCGGGCCCTGTATTCGAGTTCGATGCCACGGCGATCAGCGGGGACGGAGCCCCCGTGTCCCGGTTGCTGTTGATGGTGGGGGGCAAGCCCGAACTGGAGTCGCAGGATGTCGTGTCACAGCTGTCCCCCTTGAAACTGGTGTTGTGGAGCCGCGAAGCCAGCGCCCACGGTGCCGCGCAGGCGCTGAATTCCTGGGGAGACATCCTCACTCGAACGCCGCTCTCCCGGTTCAAGGGCAGCAACGAAAGCGGCACGACGCTGTCCCTCAAGGCCCGACTGGCGCAGTGGATCCTTTCGCGCGAGCCCCAGGCATCCCTCCAGTTCGAGCACCATCGGACCGAGATCCTGGACGACGAGGGAGCCACCCAGGAGGTGACCCGGACGGATCTGCACGTGGAGGCACTGGGGACCTTCGAGGTGGAAACGCTGGTGGGCAGCGGACCGATGGAGTCCTTCTACCACCGGAAGATCTTCTCGCGGCGCAAGCCAGACGAGCCCTTCTCCCTGGTGGTTCCCAGTGAGACGCTGCTCTGGGCTGGGCCCTTCCTGGCGGATATCGCCCACCATTTGGGAGTTGGGGGCGCGGTGCTGGTGCCCGTCGCGGGGGGCGCATTCGCTTCACTTGAGTCCCGCGCTCTCGAGGAGAACGCCTCGGAGGTGAAGGATCCGGAGGAAGAGGCCCGGCGTGAGTCTCCGGTCGAGCGTCCGGAGCGTCGCGAGGACTCCCTGCCACGGTTGGACAACGTCGCTGGCTATACTTCCGTCAAGGAGCGGATCCAGCGCGACATCGTCTGGCCGGAACAGCGGGGGGCCTTGCTGCGCAATGTCTCCCGGGCTTCGGGGATCCTCTTCTTCGGACCGCCCGGGTGCGGCAAGTCGCTCCTCGCCCGGGCCATCGCGGGCGAACTGGAGCAGGAGGTGCGACTGCTGTCACCCTCGGACCTGCGAGGTCCCTACGTGGGGTGGGGACAGCTCATGATCCGCGAGCAGTTCGACTGGGTGGTCGAGCAGGAAAAGCGGATGCTCGTGCTCGACGAACTGGATGCGGTCGCACGTTCCCGTCGCTCCGGCAACATGCACAGCGATGAGAAGGCCGACGTCAACGAGCTGCTGGTGCAGTTGGATCGGGCAGGCCGGCTGCGCCGGATCATCGTGGGCACGACCAACTTCCTGGGAGCGCTGGATGAGGCGGTCATCCGCAGCGGCCGTTTCGGACGCTACGTCCCCGTGCCGCCGCCCGACCTGGGAGAGGCGGTGGAGATCGTCACCTATTATCTACAGCGGTTGGGCCGTGCGGAGTCGCCGGTGGGAGTCAGTGTTCCCGCCACTGCGGAACTCCAGACTTTCCTTGCGCCCCTGTTCCAGGCGAACCTGGTGAACCAGCGTTTCTTCTCGGGTTCGGATCTGGAAGCCGCGGTCACGGAGTCCTATCTGCGCTGCGCACAGGCGGAGGCCCCGACTCCCGAGCAGGGCGGGGGACCCGTGCACCTGACCGTGGAGGCGCTCGGCGTCGCCCTGGAGGGCGGACCACGCTCCGTGTCCGCCGCGTCCATCCGTCGTTTCCTCACGGAAACGCGGCGCCACTGCGGCTCCGACCTCGCCGATGCGCTGACGCGGCGTTTCCAGCCCGAGTGACCACCGCCCTGAAGAAGGCTCAGGGTCGAACGCGGTCGATGTGAACAGGCATTGCAGGCATCAAGGGGGCGCTCATTGCCGAACGAACAGGAAGTGTCTGCTTCATTGATTGTGAGGCAACTGCTGTCGACGCTGGAGCAGTCCTCCCTTCGCGAGGAGGCACGCTCCTTGCGACAGCAGTTCGATCTCCGGGGGTGGACGGGACTTGGGGCTTCGGACATCGCGCTGGTCGCGTCGCTCGTAGGCCGCCTGCAGACGCTTCCGCCGGTGGTCGTGCCCGCCGAGCCGCCTCCGCCCATCGCTCCGGTGCCGCAAGCGGAGCTGGAGCGCGCCGAGGAGCCTGGGTGGAGCCCGCTGGAGAACAGCGCGGCCTGGGTCGACGCCATTCCCCGGGGGCGGGAACTCCTCGGACTGCTGGATGCTCTTGCCCGGTGCGATGACGGGGACGAGGCCTTGGTGCTGTTGGAGCGCTTGTTCGTGGGCCATCTCCGGTACGAAGCGCATGGGGTGGATGAGACGCAGCGGCTCGATTCCACGATGGTCCTGCGTCGACTTCGCACCGTCGCACGCCATGGCGATTTCGTGGTGTCGCTGGCGGAGCTTGTCTTTCCCTATCCCCATGGCTCCACGTTCCAGCCCATCTTCCGCAGGCACCCCTATGGACTCGTGGTGGCCATCGCGCCGGGCTGGAACGCTTGTCAGTTCGCGTACCGGGTGGCGAAGGACGGCGGCAACTTCATTCCCAGGACCCGGCAGATGGTGGGCCATGCGAGGAGCGGCGAGCTGTGTGACACCCTGTTGATCTGGCTGCGGCGAATGAGCTTGCTCCGGCTGACGGGTGGGGAGGAGGTCGCCGCGCTGGTGCAGCGCGTGGAGGAGGCGTTGGATCCGGGCCCCGTGGAGGTGTCTCGGGACTGGAACACCGTCGCGCTGTCGCCCTCCCTGTCGCTTCCACCCGGTGTTCCGTGGGAGCGGCTCCTGGCCCATGAGCGGCGTGCGTTCCTTCAGGAAGACCTTGCTCCAGGACGGCCCCGGATGTGGTGGGGACTGGAGCGGGTCCTGCGCATGGCGCTCCCCTTCACCCTGGCCCACAAGCAGGGGAAGCTGTGCTACCGCGGCTATGACCTGGAAGCCCCCACCTCCTCCGAGATGGCGCGTCGGAGTGGCGGCAGCTGGTTTCGTCCTCTCAGCCTGCGGTTGGAACTGGTCTGTGAGGACGGAACGCGCCTGCCCATCCGGTTTCCCGCCGCAGTTCCCGAGGTGGACGACCGGGGTCGGGTGCTTCTGGATGGCACGTGGTACCGGTGGGTCCCAAGGGTCCTTGGCAAGGGACTGTTGACCTCGGGGGATGCACGCGCCCAGGAGGCGTCATTCGACGACGGGTTCGAGGAGGACATCGAAGAAGAACTGCCCATGCCCGAACTGGGTGGGGCCCCCGAGGAGGGGGGCTCCGAGCCTGAAGAGGAGTCCCCCCAGGAACTGCTGAAGGACGAAGGACTTGCTCCTTCACGGAGGCAGAACTTCCGCGACCCTATCGCGATCGGGACGCTGGCGGGCGCGAGTCTCTGCGCCCTGCTGGAACTCGCGGCGTACCGGAAGTTGCTCGGGATCAGCGCACGTCTGGGAGTCTATGAGGAGGATGCGCGCGAGCTTCCCCGGAAGCTGCTCGGCCTCCTGCGCGGACTCGCGGGCCGGGACGAGCGCTTGCTGTTGGTCAGCAAATACTTCCTCAAGGCCGTCCTGGAACTCGCTCCGGACGCGACCGCGCCCGAAGCACTGCTCCCTATCCTGCGACATGCGGTGTCGGCGGAGGCTGGCGTCGCACCCGCGTGGGCCTGTCCCGATGTGTCCTCCGAGCTTCGGCCGGGAGCCTGGGTGCCAGTAGCTGCGGCTCGGCTCACCCCGGGTGGCGATCTCGCAGTCCCCCTCCGAGATGCGTCGGGGGCGATTCGCTTGTGTGTCGCGAGGGTGCCGCTTACCCAGGTGAATCCGAGGGCGGGCGGCGTTGGGAGCATGGCGGCGCAGGCATGGATTTCCTGTGGATTGTCTTCCTTCGCCTCGCTTCCAGCGGGACGGCTGCAGGCCGCCGCACGGGTTGCCGTCCATGCGAGGCCCCTTTCGGACGGGCTTCGCGTAGTTCACATCCGGGGGCGCAACCTGGGTGCCCGGTGGACGGAGGGGACCCCGCTGCCGCTGGAGCGAGGGGTGGTGCCCTCGCGAGAAGTCAGCGTCCGGATTCCCGTGTTGCTCTGCGCGGAAGGCGTCGTCGCGCACCGCGTGCTGCTTTCGCGGGGGGCCACCGTGAAGGCCGGCGACGCCTGGCTGGAGGCACAGCGGTCGCTCTGGGCCAGGATTTCCAGAGGCCGTCTGAAGAACAAGAGCCTTCATGAAGTGAGCGTCTGGAACCTCGCGGCTCATGTCTTCACGCTCGCGCCGAAGAAGGCCACGGAGGAGGGCGAAGAGGAAGACAACCTTCCGCTGCTGACGCCGAAGCTTCCCGGGTCCGCGGAACGCTGGTTCATTCCTCCCGGCTTCCAGGGCCGGATCCTCGACCTCCGGGAAGAAATGGAGCGGGACAGGTCGGGGATGGGACTCGCCTGGCGGATCACGCTGGTTGTGGGCGATGATCCTCCGCCCTTTCCCTGGAGCCATCTCGTCCTGTCGGACGGACGGGTGCTTCCCTTTCAATCGGGGTTGAAGCGGGAGGACGCGCCCTATGGCGAGGACGGTCTACCGGCCCAGCTCGTCATCGAGGATCCGACCCTCGCGATCACTCCTCCAGAGGAAGTGTGGTTCGAGGGAGGCACCGGCGAATTGATCGAACGAGCCACCTCGCGGGTGGACGCCTGCCTCGTCCTTCCTGAAACCTCCCACCCGCTGGTCGGCCCGGACCTCCAGCTTCGCTTTCGTGCCCGCGATGGCGAAGGCATTCCCGCGAGCGCGGAGGCCCCGGCGCTTTCCAGCATGGAGCGCCTTTGGTGGACGGCGGCTCACCCCGAGGACGCGGCGCAACTGGCGAGTATCGAGCGGGCCTGGGCAGGCGGGGCTCCCCCCTTTCTTCCCCGTCTCGCGGAAGTCCTGGAGGCCGCCGGCATCGCGCCTCCTGAATGGAAGAAGTCGGAGGCGGCACGCAATGCGGACGGTGGCCGTTCCGTGAAGTTCGAGGCCCTGACCATGTCGCGGGTGCGCTACTGGGCCACCGGATACGAAAAGGAAGAAGACGCGCCCGTGCGATGGGCCTGTTGGTGTGGCCGTGCACAAGGACGCAGACGCGCCTTCGAGATGTGCGATCCCAATTCGTGGGGCTGTGGAACCCCGGTCGTGTTGCGACCGGCGTTGCAAGGCCGCCGTGCACTGCCGGTCCTCGGCCTCAGTGAGCCACTCCTCCATCCGTGGCGGATGGAGACCGCAGCCTGCCTGCTGGGCTTGACCCTTCATGAGTTGAAGACGCGGCAGATCCGCTCGGGTGCTGTGGTGCTGGGAATCCAGATGCGTCAGGCCCTGCGCAATGGGCCGCCAGGCGCCGCGGGCCTCAAGCGACTGGCAGGGCTCTCCGCCGCCGAGCGCGAACCCCTGCTGCGCGGCTTCAAGGCTCTTGAACACGACGCCGAGAAGCTGGGGGCGGGTCTGGTGGGCCGGCTCTTCCTCACGGGGATCTCGGTCCTCCCCAATGCCTTCCATCCGACGGGGATGCCCCCTGGTGGACCGGGGCCCGTGAAATCACCCCTGACGGAGGCCTACCAGCGGGTGCGCTTCGCATCGAACCGACTCGCCATCCTGCGCAAGTCGGACTCCAGGCTGTTGAGGGAAACAGCACGGGCGTCATTCCACGCGTCCGTCGAGTCACTGTTTGGCCCGGTGGATCAGGGGATGCATCAGGGCGAACCCACCAGCCTCGCGGGCCTCATCACACGTCTCTGGCCCTTCACCCGGGCGCCGGGCTTGCGCTCCGTGGTTCCTGGCCTGTTCCACATGGAAGGAAGGCCCGCGGGGGCCGACGACGACGGCACGTCCGTCGAGCGGGAAGTCGAGCGGATTCCACCGGTCTACGAAGTTTTGGCTAGGGCTTCGCCGGTCGTAGCGCGCCACAAGGATGCTGCCGCAGATTCGGTGGCGAACGATGACTTTGATTCCGAAGCGTCGCCGGATTCACCTCGTGAAGGCATCGAGCGGATGCGTCTTCGCACGACGCGGACATTGCCGGGCGTGACCACTACCGGGATCTTCTCGTCGAAGGACGCCATTTTTCTCCCTCTTTTGCCGTCACAGGCGCTGGAGCCCGCTTCGGCGGAGTTCTGGGAGGAACGGGCGGCGCGCGACCGGCTGCTCCGGGGGCATCTACCTCGCCTGATGGCGATCGTAGGAGCGTTCACCGCGTCGGACGCGGCGGAGGTGGAAGCTGAGGCAGGGCTTCCCGAATCGCGGAGGATGCCCCCCGGAAGCGTCGGGACCGTGACCCTTCGGGAGCTGATGGCTGCTTTGGTCCGGCAGGAGTCGCGGCCCCTGGAGTTCTGCCAACTCCTGGAAGCAAAGCGTCCCACCCCGCTCGTGGAGGACGGGGCGCGAGCGTGCGCGCTGATCGAGGAGACGGTGCGCCGGGCGTTTCCGGGAGAGGGTACTTGGCTGCATACCGGAAGACGCTTGCTGGCACGTGCGTTGGTGGGCTGGTGGAAGTCATTTCCCCGCGTGGGCGCTCCAGCGGGATGGACCTGGCTGCCTCCGAATCAGAAGGGGCCAGCCGGAGGTCGTCGTTTCGTGCCCCCTCTTGCCTCCGTCGCCTGGGCACAGTGGCCCGGCATGGCCGCCGTCACGGCGCCCGTCCGTTTTTTCGAGGAGCACGCAGGGCGCTCCGTGGAAGGACATTGGAACCAGACCCTTCTGCGGGTCCTGGGCCTGGAGGTAGAAGCGGTCCCCTCCAGCCCGGACCTTCCCGAAGCGCGGCCCACCCCTGAGCCCCTTGAAAC
>NZ_RAWD01000103.1:0-28098 GCF_003612065.1 Corallococcus sp. CA047B | reverse complement strand
GGCCATGCTGCTGTACATGCGGGGCGTCAACCGGGAGCTGCCCCTGTTCCTCGTCGGCCTGTCGTTCGCGGCGGCGGAGGGTGGGGCGCGGCTGCACCTGTCGCCGCTGCTGGTGTCGCTGGCGGCGGGCGCGCTCATCGCGAACCTGGACGAGCGCGAGGGCCGGCGCATCCACCATGCCATCCAGCAGGCGGGCCTGCCGGTGTTCGCGCTCTTCTTCGCCGCGGCGGGGGCGGGCCTGAAGCTGGACGCGCTGGTGACGGTGGGACCGGCGGCGCTGCTGCTCGTGGCCCTGCGGGGGCTGGCCATCTGGGGCGCGTGCCGCAGGTTCGCGCCCGCCGGGGACCCGCGCCTCAAGCGCTACCTGTGGATGGGCCTCATCTCCCAGGCGGGCGTGACGTTCGGGCTGGCGGCGCTGGTGTCGCGCACCTTCCCCACGTTCGGGCCGCAGGTGGAGGTGCTCATCATCGCGATGATCACCGCGCACGAGCTGGTGGGCCCGGTGCTCACCCGGCGCGCGCTGCTGGGCAGTGGCGAAATCCGTGCGGAAGAGGCGGGCGGCGGCGCATAGTTGGGGCTCGCCGCCGTCGGCCTGTCCCTGTCAGGAGTCGCGCCCGTCATGCCCCCCGCCGTCGCACCCATCCTCGAGGTGGACGTGGACCACCCCTCGCCGCGCCACATCGCTCGCGCGGTGGAGGTGCTGGAGAAGGGCGGCCTCATCGCCTATCCCACGGATACCTATTACGGCCTCGGTTGTGACCTGAACGCGAAGAAGGCCATTGAACGGCTCTACCAGCTCAAGGGCCGCGACAAGAAGAAGCCCCTGTCGCTGCTGTGCCCGGACCTGTCCGACGTCGCCCGCTACGCGCACGTGAGCAACTTCGCTTACCGCGCGATGAAGGGCCTCACCCCCGGCGCCTTCACCTTCATCCTGGAGGCCACGCGCCTGGTGCCGGAGGTGATGATGACCAAGCAGAAGCAGGTAGGACTGCGCGTGCCGGACGCCACGCTTCCCCGCGAACTGGCGAAGGCCTTGGGCCGCCCGCTCATCACCACGTCCGCAACACATACCGATGGTACGGTTTTGTCAGACGCCAGGGACATCAAGACCGTGTTGGGGCACGGATTGGATCTCATCCTTGACGGTGGCGTGACATTGAACGAGCCGTCCACGGTGGTTTCACTCGTAGGCGATGCGCTTGAAATTCTCAGGCAAGGCAAGGGTAGGCTGGAAGCCTGAACCCGAACCAGAGGGGGGAGCCTTGGCCGAGGGGGACCGTCCAGAAGTGCCAGTGATTGTCGACGTACCGGAGCGGGTGCCCGGGGCGCTCGCGCTGCTGGGGCTGTTGATGCTCCGGCCCATTGATCTGCACTACCGCCTGCGCGAGGCCGGCATCCGTTCGCCCGCGGGGCGCATTGGCCAGTTATGGCGCGAGCAGGCGGAAGGAGGCCGCGCCGCCGGGGCCTTCGTCGCCCGGATGCTGCTCTTGCTCGTGGTGCTGTCGCCGGGCCTCACGGTGCTGACCGGGCTGGGCCTGCACGTCATGGGCGTGCCCATGCGGGGCGTGTGGTTCCTCTCCGCGGCGCTGTGTTCCGCGGTGGGGCTGGTGGTGGCGCTGGTGTCGGGGCTCGCGTCGGGGGTGCTGTTGGGGTCGCTTGCGAGCATGTCGATGCTGGCGGGGCTGCACGCCACGGCGGGCGGCGCCTTCGGTCCGGAGTCCGGGGGCCTGGCGGCGATGGCGGTGGGCATCTGCCTGGGCATCGTGTCCGGCCTGTCGGCGGGGAGCATCGGGGGGTTGGCGAGTGGCCGCGGGCCCTCCGTGCGCAACGTGCAGGTGGCGGCGATCGCGACGAGCGTGGTGCCCATGTTCGTGTGGAGCGGCGCTTCGTCGGTGTCCTTCGCGGGCGCGGTGGCGGCGAGCGCGCTGGTGGCCTTCCTGGCGTGTGCCTTCCGGTTGCCGTTCTACGCGCTGGAGGTGCTGGCGCAGGCGGTGGCGTACGCGGTGGAGCGCTTCACGGGGCGGCCCACGCTGCGGTGGGTGCCGGTACGGCACCACAACCTGAGCTACCTGCCGCACCCGTTCCTGGGCCGGCACCTGGCGCTGGCGGTGCGCTCCCGGCCCGCGGAGGTGCTGGCGGTGGCGGATGCGTGCCTGCGCTCGCCGGGCAACATCCTGGTGGGCTGGCCGTGGGTGGTGGAGGCGCTGGAGCGCGCGCACGCGCAGGAGGCCGTCGAACCCCAGGCGTGAGGCCCTGGGGTCCGGTGGTGCCGTGCTACGGGGTCGCGGACGGGAGCTTCTCGACCTGGGTGATGACCTTCGCGCCCACGGCGTTCGGGGCGTAGGTGACGCGAACGGTGTCGCCGGGCTTGATGGCGTCCAGGGTCGCCTTCAGCTCCTGCTTCGGGTTTTCGATGACGTAGGTCAACGGCGGCGCGGAGGCGGTGGCCCCCGCGAGCTGGACGGACGTCGGCGTGATGCTCTTCACCTGGCCGTCCTTCGTCTTCGTGGACGTCGCCTGGGGGGCAGGCTGGGCCAGCGTCGTCGCGCTCATGCTCCCCATCGTCAGTGCCGCCATCCACAGCCATCCTGGTGCGCGCATCGGGTTGCTCCTTGCTTCGGGTGGGCGGAGGCAGGTCGTGTCACCGGCCCGCTCCGGTTGAAGGCCACGTTGGAACGGGACGCTATCCGGTCGTGACGGGGGAGGTGGCCGGGGAGTTGCCCTCGGGTGTTCCTTCGCTACCCTGGGCCCATGGAAGGACTGCTCGACGCGTTCATCGCCTTCATCCGCGCGGAGCGGGGGTTGTCCGGCAAGACGGTGGACGCCTACGCGGCGGACCTCACCGTCTACTTCGAGGACCTGCGCGCGCGCGGGAAGGACGACGCGGCCCGCGTCACCCAGGAGGACGTGCTCGCGCACCTGACGACGCTGGGCAAGCAGGGCCTGAGCCGCCGCAGCCAGGCGCGGCACCTGGCCGCCATCCGCGTCTTCCACCGCTTCCTCGTCGCGGAGCGGCTGGCGGACAAGGACCCCACGGAAGACGTGGACACGCCCAAGTCGCCGCGCAAGCTGCCCGTGTTCCTCACGCTGGAGGAGGTGGAGCAGCTGCTGGCCGCGCCCGACGAGCGCACCGTCACGGGCATGCGCGACAAGGCGATGCTGGAGGTCCTCTACGCCACGGGGCTGCGCGTGACGGAGCTGTGCACGCTGGAGCTCAACAATGTACAGCTCACCGCAGGCTACCTCATCGCGAAGGGCAAGGGCTCCAAGGAGCGCATCGTCCCGCTGGGCCGCGTGGCGATTGAAAAGGTCCAGACGTTCCTGTCGCTGTCGCGGCCGGAGCTGCTGGGCAAGCGCGAGGCGAAGGCGCTGTTCGTCACGCCGCGCGGTGGAGGCTTCACGCGGCAGGGCTTCTGGAAGCTGCTCAAGCGCTACGCGCTGAAGGCCGGCATCCTGAAGCCGCTGTCACCGCACAAGCTGCGGCACTCGTTCGCCACGCACCTGGTGGAGCGGGGCGCGGACCTGCGGGCGGTGCAGCAGATGCTGGGCCACGCGGACCTGGCGACGACGCAGATCTACACGCACGTCAACGGCGCGCGCCTGCGCAAGGTGTACGACGAATTCCACCCGCGCAGCGACGCGTTCAAGCCGAAGCCCGCCGCGCGCAAGCGCCCGCCCACGGCGTGACGGATGCGGCGCGAGGGCGCGGTGGGACTCAGGACCCGCGCCCCTTCAGCACGAAGTCCGGGTTGCCGTAGAAGAGGTAGTTCGCCCAATCCCTTGAGCGCATCCGCTTCAGCTCCGCGCGCCCTGCCTGGAGCGCGGCGTTGAGGCCCACGCCCCGCAGGATCTCCCGGTAGAAGCTCAGGGAGAACGCTTCCGCCTCGGCGTCACCGACGGGCCAGGTGGTCCCGATGAAGTTCGCCACTCCGCCGCGCAGGAACGCCTCCGCCAGTCCGACGGCCGTGTCCAACTGCTCCACGGAGGTGCGCAGGGGCTTCACCACCTCCAGCCGCCCCGCCATCCTGCGCAGCCGACCCGACTCACAGGCATTGAAGAACACGAGCGCCGGCAGGTTCGAGAGTCCCGCCAGGTCGGCGCCCGACAGCACGGTGTGGTGGTGGCACACAATGCCGCTGCGGGCCGGGGTGTCCTCGTCGAAGAACGCGTGCCCGGCGTAGTGGACGATGTCGTAGCGCCCTGAGCTGAAGGCGGCCAGGAGTACCGGTCGGGTGGCCTCCTCCCCCCGGATGACGTCGACCCGGACGCCGGGGAGGTTCTGGAAGAGTTCCCCCAGACGCCTGCCTTCCCGCGCGGCCACGGGCAGGTCCCCGGTTGGGTCCACGACCAGCAACACCCGCAGGACGTCATCCTCCACGCGCTCGGAGAGCCACTTGGCCACGGACAGGTTGTCGGCGGAGTAGCGGCGACTGAGGCCCTTCTCCGCCGCGGGAAACCAGACCGTCTCCCCGTCGTCGAGCGGCAGCGCCAACGTCTCCCATGGCACGCGTGAGAGCGGTGCATCATGTACCACCACGAGGTGGTGGTCTCGCTGGCGCGCAAGCACCGTGCGGACCGCGTCGGGGAGCAGCAGGTCGGCGAGCCGGCGTCCTCCCCGGGTGAAGTCCTGCACGCTCGCGGCGACCACGGCCTCCCGCGCGGCCAGCAGCTCCCGTGTATTGATCGTGCGAAGTCCGCTGACGATCGCGGCCTTGCCCCCCGAGGTGAGCAGCGACGCGTGGATGTCCACCGTCCGCTCGGCCTCCGCCGCGCTAGCGGTCTCCTGCCGCAGGATGAGATAGACCGGCTCCTCGCGGCGTGTGGGCTGCCCCTGCCCCCAGGGCGCCTCCCGCTCCGGTGGAAGGACCACCTCGTCCAGGGTGAGCTCCAACTGCTCGGTCAGGGAGGTGCTGGACAGGCGGTACAGCTCCTCCTTCAGTTCGAGGAACCGCTGGGGATCCTGCTCGCAGATGATCAACCGGCGGAAGCCGCGGTCGTGGTCGGCGTCGCGGAGGCCCCGGAAGAAGCCCATCAGCAGGTTGCGCAGCGCTCCGGCCGCGGTCCGCCCGGAGTTTGCTCCAAAGAGCACGGTGGCGAACTCCTCGATGCGCGCGTTGATGAAGGTCCGCATGACATTCTCCGCGGCCGTCTGGAGGACGGAGTCGCTGAGGGTGTCGAAGGAGCCCAGGCCCACGAAGCAGAGGATGTCGGCCGCGAGCGGATGCCGTCCGGTCGGCATCATGAAGACCTCTCCGATGTTGCGCGAGAACATGCGCCGGTTGTTCAGCTCGGTGATGGCGCCACCGAGCCGCGCATCCAGCGCTTTGGCCGGGCCCCCCGGAACGACATCGCGGAAGATGCCAATCGACAGGGCGCGGGCGTCAACCTCGGTGATGCTCCCGAGCGCGATGCGGAGGTCGATCCGATGCTGCCTTCGCCGCCCCACGACGACCTGCTCGAACGGGTGACGGAACCCGGTCCCCAAGGCCGCCGGAGAGATCGGAAGTGGCATCGGTCCGGTGATGACGCCGTCGTTGCGTGCCGTGGGTGCGACGAGCTCCTCTGTCACCTCCCGAAGCTCGCGCTGGCTCAGCGCGGGACCTCGGCGCCCGTCATAGGGCTCCACCCGCAGCGCCGCTTCGGGGACCTCGGTGACCGGGGCACGCAGTGCGCTCGGTGCGGGTTGGGTGGGGAGCACGTCCGTCTGTCCACGATCCAGGAGATCACAGACGGCGCGCGCCACCCGCGAGTTGTTCGGCAACGCCCCGTGGCTCTCGGCGATGTAGTAGTGCGCCTTCACCCCGCTCATCTGGGCGAACTCCAGTGGCACCGTGCCATCCCCCTGACGGGAGGTCTGGTAGACGAACCGTCCCTGCTCGTCGTGGCGCAGGCCCACGGTCGTTTCCTGGTCCACGCCGCAGATGATGAAGAAGTCCTCGCGCGCGCCCGCGAGCCCCGCACGCATCGGCGCCACCCCCTTGAGGAGGACGTCGCGGGGGTGGAGGTCGTCGGGAGGCCATTGGGAGAGATCGTAGAGGTCCACCTCCGACCAACGCTCCGGGTCAGGGAGCATCTGGGTCAGCCCCGGGAACGTGGTGAAGAGGTCACGCGAGAGCTGCTCGGGGGTGTGCCGCAAGTCGAGCGCGCCAAGCTTGCGGACCACCGGATGGGTGGCGCGCAGGGCCATCACCGGATCAAAGGACCCGGAGTTCGGGGTGCCGAGCATGATGAGCCGCGCGTAGGGCGCGCCCTGGCCAATGGCCGCGCGTGCGACGAGCCCGCCCATGCTGTGCGCCACCAGGTGCACCTTCTCCCCCGCGCGCTGTTGGAGCACGGCGGCGAGTTCAGCACCGAGTTCGGTGATGCTCCTGCGCCAGTCGAAGGCGTGAAAGTGCGCGTCGAAGCCTGCCTGGCAGAGCCGGAACTTGAGCGAGAGGTAGGCGAACAACATCACCCCGAGCGCGGAGAGGCCATTGCCCGGAGCGGGGAGCTCCAGGTGGGTCAGCCTGCCGGCGCCGATGTCGATGGGGTCGAACCAGAAGACGTCGTCAAGGAGGCCAAGCTTCCGCTTGCGGCCAATCCTCGAGCCCAGGAGGCCCGGAAGGATGAGGACCGGTGGGCCTCCGCGCAGCGTGCGGGAGGCGGTCGCATCGCGGGCGAGTCGGGTCAATTCGGTGTACTGCTCCGGTCCGAAGTAGTCCTCGAGCAGTCCCTGGTGGGCGCCGGTGACGAGCGCTTCTTCCACTTCCTCGTCGCGCAGCTCGAACCCGGACTGGCAGGTGACGTCCGGGGCGGGGCGGGGGCGTGTCCTTCGGGGTGACGGCTTCGAGCGCGAGGGCTTCCGTGAGGCCATGGCTTCCTCCCCTGACACCGCGCCAGCGCGATGACGGGGGAGGCTAGGGCTTCCGTGCGGTGGGTGCAGGCCCCGCGCCGGGACTGTGCGGCAGTCCCACTTGAGGCTGCCCCCAGGGGCGAGCCGCTGTGTCCGCTTCGCGTCAGCCGCCGAGGACTTCGTGGCGCACCGCTACAACCCGGTGCTCTTCAGCAGCAGGCGCGCGGGGCCGGGGAAGAACCCCGGCGTGTAGATGTTCGCATCGGTGACGAACGCCGTGTCGCCGCTGACGACCAGCTTGGGACCGGTGGTGGGGCGGATGAAGAGGGGCAGGGTGAGCTGCGTCTCCGGCCAGCGCACCACGCCGCCCGTTCCGAACGCCGTGTCCAGATCGCCATTGGCCTGGAAGCGGAACAGCGCGGGCTTCGCGCGCACGTTGGCGTAGACGAGGATCTTCCCGTCCGCCTGGATGGCAAGGCCGCTGACGTTCACCACGTCGAGCACGTCCTCGGGCGCGGTGAACTCGCGCACGCCTTCGGGGCCGAAGGTGACGTCGGGCTTGCCCTCGGCCGTGTAGGCCACGAGCTTCATCACGCCGTAGCCGGTGCCGCCCACCTTCACGTCCTGGCGCTCACCCGCGAGCAGGAAGCCGCCGCCCGGACGGGCCACCATCGCGTGCGCCCTGCCGCCCACGCTCTTCGCGAGCCCTGACGTTCCGAACGTCAGGTCCTGGTTTCCCGCAGGACGGATGCGCACCGCCGCGAAGTCGTCTCCGCCGCCGATGACGATGCTCGTGCCCTGGATGGCGATGCCCTGGACGGATTCGGCGTTCGTGTACGCGCCGCCAATCCAGCTTCCCGCGGGGCTGCCCGCGGACGTGAAGGTCGTATCGAGCGAGCCGTCCGCCTTGTAGCGGATGAGCGCGAAGTCCTCGTCCAGGCCGTCCGACTTCGTGAGGAACCCGCCCACGTAGAAGCGTCCGTCCGCCATGGGCAGGATTCGGTGCACCGCGCCCCGGAAATCAACGCTGCCGTCCGCGCCGAAGTGCAGCCGGGAGCGGCCCGTCTTGTTGAAGCTGGTGTCGAGCTGTCCGCTGGGGGTGAGCTTCACCACGGCGAAGTCGCGCGAGTCGGAGGTCGCGCCGCCCTGGGCGAAGCCCGCGACGAGGAGGCTTCCATCCGCGAGCACCGCGACCGTGTCCGCGCGGTCGGCCTGTTCGCGCTCTCCGGAGATGGCGCCCGTCGCGGGACCCTCGAAGTCGACAACGACCGAGCCCTGGGTGCCGAACGCAGTGTCCAGCTCGCCGGTGGCCGTGTAGCGGCGCACCAGCACGTCCACGCTGGTGGTGGCCAGGTTCGCTTCGGTGGAGCCCACCACGATGAGGCCCCCGTTGGAAGCCGCGAGCGCACGGCCCTCCTCGGCGGGCGCCTGGGTGCCTCCATCCGTGCCGGCATCCGTCTGCGTGCCAGCGTCCGTCGGGCCCGGATCCGGGTCGCCGTCATCGCCGCCACACGCCCCGCTGCCCGCGACGAGGGCGCCCGCCGCCACCGCCACCACGAGATTCCAACCGCTCCACACGTTGCGCTTCATTCGAGATGTCCCTTCAGGGGTAGCAGGGACTCATCTGGGCACCCCCCGCACCCGGGGTGCAAGTGGGGGCTCGGGGGATGCACCCATGCCCTGCCATCAGGCGTTCGCGCTCGTCACCACTGCGCGCTCCAGCCGTCCCGCCGCCAGGTCTTCCGGGTGGATCAGGACGTAGACCCAGTTTGTTCCCCAATGGAAGCCTGCGGGGTTGTCGTAGTTGATGCGCCAGAGCTGCACATCGGGGGCGTGTCCGGACGGTGGACGGGAGGCGTCCTCCTCATCCAGTCCGCCGCTCCGGTGTCCGCCCAGTCGGTGCAGCCCCGTTCCCTGCTCATCCTGGAGGAAGCCCTCGGGAGCCCAGTCGTTCCAGCGAGCCTGGAGCTCCGCGTCCTCGTCGCGAAGCGGTGCCTCCCAGGTGTCTCCTCCTGGCAGTGACCAGCCTGACGCGAACGACATCCGTGCTTCCCAGCGCCCCACACACAGGGGAAGGGGGAGGGAACGGGAGCGGGCTTCGGAGGGATCCGGATACCAACGGATGCGAAACGCCTGCGACGCAGGTCCGCTCACCGCCATGTCGAGCGCGAAGAGTCCGTGGCGTGGCAGCTCCGGAGGCAGGTCCTGGATTCGCGCGAAGTGAAGCTGCCCGAGGAAGCGGAAGCCCTTCCACGGAAGGTCCGCTTCTTCCGCGTACGGGGTGCCGCCAAACTTGCTGTCGAGAATCCCGAGCACCGGCTGCGCGGAACGTTGTCCCAACATCCGGTGCACCCAGGAAGGCCGCAGGGGCCGCGCTGAAACCCGCTCCGTCCGGACGTACGTGCACCTGCGCGGGGCGTCGTCGAGGAACCGTTCGACGCGGTCCACCAATCCCTGCGAGCGAGCGCGGAGCAACCGTCTCAGGTCTTCCGGAAGTTCAGGGCGCATGTCTTCAGGTCCAGGTGGGCTTCGCCTACCCGCTGCCGCGAGTCAATAACCCACACGTGGGATGTGAAACCCTCCCTTGCCTGGGAGACTCCCATGGCTGGGACCTGCTCCCGTCGTACGGGAAGTCTGGATGAGCGCCATGACGACATCCGCCAGCCTTCACGTCCGTTTTGCGTCTACCCAAGGGAAGGCCCGCTCATGACCTTGTTACTCCTGCTCCTGACGTCCGCCCTGTCATTCATCCTGGCCTTCATGACCGGTAAACGACGTGCTGCGGAGACGGCACTTCGTGAAGCGGTTGCACAGCGTGATCGGCTCCAGCAGGAAGTATCCACGCTGCAGGAGCAGAACCGCGCGCTCGGCAAGTACCAGCACATTGTCGACGTGGAGGCGGAAGTCGAGGCCACCCGAACCCGAGCCGCCTCATCGGCGGAGGCGGTGCGCCGTAGCGCCGAAACCGAAGCAGAGGCTACGCGCAAAAGCGCGATGACGGCGGCAGAGGCGGTGCGAGTCAGCGCGGAAGCGGCCGCTGCGGACCTCCGCAAGCGCTCCGACGCCGTGCTCACGGAGGCGGCGGCAGAGGCCAGCCGGATCATCGAATCCGCGAGCAAGCGTGCTCAGGAAGTGGCGGGCGAGGCCTTCGAGGCGATGAAGAACGCCAAGCAACTGGAGCAGACGGCCACGGCGATGCGCAACATCATCGAGGGGTATGGGGACCGCTATGTCGTCCCGACCCAGGGCGTGCTCGATGAGCTCGCGGAGCACTTCGGTTTCACGGAGGCCGGAGCCAGACTGAAGTCGGCGCGTGAGCGCATGCGCGAGATGATCCGTGTCGGCAAGGCCGCGAATTGCGACTACGTCGAGACCAATCGTCGCACCACCGCCATCGAATTCGTACTCGATGCCTTCAACGGCAAGGTGGACTCCATCCTCGCGGGAGTCCGTCACGACAACCACGGCACGCTGGAGCAGAAGGTGAGGGATGCCTTCAGCGTCGTGAACAACAACGGGCAGGCGTTCAGGAACGCGCGCATCCAGCAGGACTACCTCGCGACACGGCTGGACGAACTCAAGTGGGCCGTGGTGGCGAACGAGCTGAAACTCAAGGAGCGCGAGGAGCAACGGATCATCAAGGAGCGCATTCGCGAGGAGGAGAAGGCCCAGCGCGAGTTCGAGCGGGCCCAACGCGAAGCGGAGAAGGAAGAAGAGCTGTTGCGCAAGGCGATGGAGAAGGCTCGCCGCGAGTTCGAGAAGGCCGGCGACGCGCAGAAATCGAAGTACGAGGAACAGCTCACCCTGCTCGCCCAGAAACTCAAGGAGGCGGAGGAGAAGAACCAGCGAGCCCTCTCCATGGCGCAGCAGACCCGGACGGGCCACGTCTACGTCATCTCCAACGTGGGCTCCTTTGGCGAGGATATCTTTAAGGTCGGGCTCACCCGGAGGCTGGAGCCGCTGGATCGCATCCGGGAGCTGGGGGACGCGAGCGTACCCTTCGAGTTCGACGTGCACGCCCTCATCCACAGTGAGGATGCGCCCTCGCTCGAACGCGAGCTGCACAAGCGCTTCGTGCGGAAGCAGGTGAACAAGGTGAACCCTCGCAAGGAGTTCTTCCGTGTGGCGCTCCAGGACATCCGCCAGGTGGTGGACTCAATGGGGCTCCAGGCACAGTGGACCATGACCTCGGAGGCCCGGGAGTTCCGTGAGACGCAGGCGGTCGAGCGCGCCATGCAGAGCCAGTCCTTTGAGGAAGGCGCGTGGATCCAGCGTCAGCTCAAGGAGCATGAAGTCGCTCAGGTGGAGGAGGTGCGCAAGGAGGCGGTGGGCTGACCGGCTCACGCTCGATGTCCATGCGCAGCCGATCTTCGCCCCTCGCGCCTACGTCTGCTCGAGTGCCTTGTTGACGAGTGGCAGGGCCTGCTCACGGATATGCGCGGACAGACTCTCCTCTCCTGCCAGGTCCAGGGACTGACACGCTGAATGGAAGGTCAGCTCAAGATCGACCCGGACATCCAGCTCCACCTCGTCCACCAGCAGGTCCGGGGCGCTCCTTCCGCATTTCGAGAGCGCACTGGCGATCTGCGCCGGGTTCACCAGTCGCGAGGCCCAGTCCTTCAGCTCCGACAGGGACAACCGCTGCTGGGGATCCCAGGGGGCGCTCTCATCGAAGCGGGCCTCGTTGAACTCCTCGATCTTCCGCTTCACGGCGGCGCGTTGGCTGGGCGACGACCGTTGTTCGCTCTTGATGACCAGCCCCTCTGCCCAGTTGTCAGGGATGGGCGGAAGGCCCAGCAGTGCTGGGAGACGGGACAGGGAGCGCGTGGGCACGTCCTCCATCTCCGAACGCGTTCCCCGGCGCACGACCGGTGGCGTCAGCACCCCTGCCTTGCGGGCCACCTCCTCCACGTCCCGGTGGGGAAGGAACTCCCCCTCATCCTCGTCGGAGCGGGCGACCAGGATGTCGAAGAGGATCCACTGGAGCTCGGGCGCATACCAGATGCCCGTCTGCACGGGGGCCATGCCGGGCACCGCAGGCACTTCCGGGTGGGGATAGCGGCCGCCCACCAGTTCTCCGTAGAGGTAGAGCCGCTCGTCCTTCGCACAGATCGTCCGCGCAAGCTCCGTCGCCGCGCGGCTCAAGCGGAGGCGCAGCAGCTGCCATCCGAAGAAGGGCTCTTCTTCGGTGAGCCAGGCCTTGCGCTTGCCGAAATGGACCTGCCCGTCCTGCGCCCCGAGGACAAGCTGGGCCCCATGGAGCTTCTCCAGGGCCACCCAGCTTCCCGAGGCGCCCGTCTGGCCCCGGTTGTGACCCACCGCGGCCATCTTCAAGTAGGGACGAAAGAGCATGGACTCGACTACCGCCCATCCAGTCCCCCGGATTCAAGCCCCATGGGAAGCTCACCGCTCCCGCACGGTACGCCATCGCCCGGCGGCGATGTCACGGCAGGGGGGGCGTTGCCGGGGCGCTCAGCAGCCGATGGCGCAGGATCAGCCCCAGGTGGCTCCGGGTCTGCAAGGCAATGCTGAAAAAGTCCCTTCGGATCTCGCGTTCGCCGTGGACGATGTCGCAGCGACAATCGTAGGAGGCACGGACCTCCGCCTCGAGCTCTTTCGCGGATCCTCCTCCGAGCGCAGCCAGTGCCTGGCTGACACGCGTCGCGCACTTTGTCGTGAGCCCGAGTTCCTTGCGCTGGGTGAAGAGTCCCTCCAGCGCAATCCAGCAATCAATCAACCAGTCCTTCGGATCCGTCCGCGAGTACGAAGTCATCCACCGATTCAGCGCGACGATGAGGCTCCTGTCCCCTGGCGTGAGGCTTCGCCTCTCCTGGGTGAACAAGGCGTGGATCCGTTCGAACAGGGGCACGAGTTGGGCGCGCTGCTCGTCGGACGGCTGGAACACTCCAGGATGATGCCGCTGGGGACCCATGCTTCCGACCAGCGGCCACCGCATCTGGTACTCATGGCGGGAGCCCTCGACGTGCTGTTCCATGAAGCCCGGTCGAATCCCATTCGAGAAATCATTCGACTGGGAAACAAGGCGGAGGCAGGCCAGGACGGCTGACTCGCAAGGACCCGGCTGCGTGGTCGAGAGATCGATGATCCTGGACATGGACCCATCCCGCTTGTCGTCGCGGAGCTCCTCGACCTCGATGACACTCGTGAGCCCGAGCGCCTGTCGCCCTGGAGCCGAATCGCGGCCATATCGCTCATCGGGGTTGAGCCACAGATGGCGTTCGAAGTCATGGGTGGGCCTCAACCGCACCTGGGGCGACAGGATGAGTTCCCGACCGGCCAGCCACAGCCCGAAGAGCGGCGTGATGCGCAGCGTGCGCAGTCTTCCCAGTTGGATCCGATCCACCATCCGCTGGAAGAGGAGCCGGGCGGCACCGGGGTCGAACTTCCCCGGGTCCTCGACGAGCCAGAGATAGTCCCGGACGTACTCCCCGGCGAATCCCTCCCAGGCCCGGCGGCGCAGGCTTCGCAGGTCATGCCCGGGGGATTCCTTCGAGGGCGCTGGGACGAGGAAGTCCCACTCGGGAACATCCATCAGGAGTCGGGCCAGCGCGTCCAGGGCGTGGAGCGTGTCATGCCCCGGACGCTCGACCATCCGTAACAGGTCCCGAGGGTCATGGCGCACGGCGGTCGCCACGGCACACTGTCCGTCGGAAGAAGCCTCTTCACCGGAAACGGCGCCCATGGCGACGTAGCGTGCGTGCTTGGGAAGGGGTTTCCTGACGGAAAGGTAGACAGTCACCTCCATCACCAGACTGCGGAGGGCCGACTCCAGCCGTTGCAGGGGAGGCCCGTTCACGGGCTTCGAAACCCACCGGCGCAGCCGTCCTTCGAGTGCCTGATGGATGGGAAGCAGCAACCTGTTGGCGAGCAATCGACCCTCCCGCGCCTTCCAACGTCCCAGGCGTCACGTCGTCAAACATGGCATGGACCGGGGACGCCGCTTCAGCCTGACACGCCTCCCTCCGATTGCCGATTCCGGCGGGACGGTCCTGTTCGTCAGGCGGCCTTCGCTCCATTCCTTAACAACCCGATCGCCTGCTCCGCCCCCATCGCCAGGGCGACGGCGCGCTTGCCCAGCGCGTCAGGAAGCTCGGGGTCCGAGAGGTTGATGCGGACCAGCCGGGCACCGGGGTGCTGGTGCACCAGTTGCTCCATCCGCCAGCGCACCACGGAAGGCGTGTTGAAGCCGGCTCCGATTTCAATCACGAGGAGCCGTGCCGTCGCGGCTTCGCGCAGCCAGTGCCGGAAGCGCTGCGCCTGTTCAACATAGGGCTCCTCCACGAAGCCCGCATCGATGCGCACGTTCATGAAGACGGCCCCTCCACAGTGGGGACAGCGTGGGATGGCCTCCGGATCGTTCACTTCCTGGGTCACCGGATCCAACGCCGCGAGGCACCGTTCGATGACGGGGCGCGTGGGCCAGGTCTCCCGCGTGCAGGGCTTGCGGCATTGCAGGAGCGCATAGTCTCCCTGCGGCGTGAAGAGTCGCGCCTCGTCGAAGCCATTGCGCGGGAACAGCCGGTCGACATTGGACGTGAGGACGAACGTGTCCCGGTCCCGCACCAATCCTCGAAGGGCCTGATACGCAGCGCGCTCGTCCTCGCCGAAGCCCACGTGCTTCACGTGCGTCGACCAGTAGCCCCAGTGCTGCGCGGGCGTGAGGCCCGTGTGGCCAATGAGCTGGTACTGCGCGCGAAAGCCCCTCCGGACGAAGGCAGGAAACAGCCGCGCGAACGTCGCCGTGTCCCCGTAGTCGATGCCAGCGGCGGCCGACATGCCCGCCCCCGCGCCGATGAGGACACGCTCGCTCTCGTGAATCCACCGCCGTGCCTGCTCGATGGGGGCGCTCATCCGAGGGCACCTTCCCGAAGCGCGGCGGAGTACGCCTCGCGGTCTTCGTCACCGAAGACGTTGAAGAGGACCAGATCGAGCGCCCCCGGGTGTTCGCGCAGCCACGTTCCCACCGTGCGCAGGGCCACCCGGGCGGCAGGGCCCTTGGGATAGCCGAAGACGCCCGTGGAGATGGCGCACACCGCGACCGAGCGCACGCCCTGCAGCCGTGTGGCCACATCCAGACTGGCCCGGTAGCAGGACGCGAGCGCTTCCTGATGCTCGGGGCCCAGCGCGCCGCGCACGATGGGGCCCACCGTGTGCAGCACGTAGCGCGAGGGCAGGTTGTACGCCCGGGTCACCTTCGCGTGGCCCGTGGGCTCGGGCCTGCCCTGGGCGCGCATGATGCGACCGCAGTCCTCGCGCAGCCTGGGGCCCGCGGCCACGTGGATCGCGTTGTCGATGCACGGGTGGAAGGGGCGGAAACAGCCGAGCAGCTCTGCGTTCGCGGCGTTGACGATGGCGTCCACGGCGAGCGTGGTGATGTCCCCCTGCCACACGGCGCAATGAGCGGCCGCCGTTCCCGGGATGGAACCCAGGCGCGGCAGGCTGTCGGGCGCCACCTCCGGCCGCGTTCGCCGCTCCTTCTGGAGCAGCCGATCCATGTTCAGCAGGAAGTCCTCCGGGAGCGGACGTGGGCCACGCACCGTGAGGAGCGCGCGCAGCCAGGCCCGCGCATCCGTCGCCTGTGAAGCGCGTGCTCCCAACTCCTCGCGCAGCCTCGCCTCGGTGCCGTCGGAGCGGAGCTGTTCGCTCAGGTCCCGCACCAGGGCAGGGTGTTCCTCCGCCGGGGCAGGGGAGGGAGGTGTGAAGGGCGTGTCGAGTGACACGAGCGCGCGATAGGCCTCGAGGGCCAGCACTGGGACGGGAGAAGTCACGGTCACCTGGGTGGGAAGGGGGAGGGCCTGTCGGTCAGAACTTGCCGTTCGCGTTCTTCCACTGGTCGCGGGCCGGCACGGGTTCGATGACGTCCCAGTGTTCAGCGATCTTGCCGCTCTCGACGCGGAACAGGTCGTAGAACGTCGTGGGCTTGCCCCCAAAGACGCCCTCGCTCAGGACCAGCACGAAGTTGCCTTCGCCCAGCACCTTGTGGACGCGGTCGTACTTCATGGTGACGCCCGCCTGGGCCATGGCCTGGAGCGCCTGTCCCAGCCCGGAGAGTCCGTCCGCGATCGCGGGGTTGTGCTGCACGTAGCGGTCGCCGTCGAAGTAGCCCGCGAGCTTGTCCATCCGGCCGTTGACCAGGATGTCGTCCACGAAGCCCGCCACGAGCTGCTTGTTGGCCGCGGTCTTGTCCAGGTCGGTGGCCTCGGTGGGGCCGTCCAGCATCGTGTGGCCACTCGGGTTCGGCTGGGTCGGCTTCTCCTGGAGATTGTCCCAGTGCTCGACGATCTTCCCGTCCTCGAAGCGGAAGACGTCAAAGCCAATCTTGGGACCGAAGAAGTCGTAGTCGGTGTGGGCGAAGACGAGGTCGCCGTCCTGGAACACCCGCACGGTGTTCACCCTGGCGGAGCCCTTGGGCAGCGCCTGCAGGAGCGCGCCGAAGCCGGCGAGTCCGTCCGCGGCCCCCAGGTTGTGCTGGATGTACTTGTCCGGGTGGATGACGGCGACAGGCGCCGCCTCCCCGGTCTCGATGGCCTTGAGGAGCGCGACGACCTGCTGCTTCTGCTGCGTGCCGTTCGTCACGGAGGGGCCTTCATGGCGAGGAGGAGCGGAAGCGCAGGCGCTGAGCGTCGCGAACATGAGGGTCGAGGTCAGCGACTTCCTGAAGGAGAAGGGCATGGGGCGTTCCGGAGGACTGCGGGGTAGATTTGAAACTGCGATGGTTGCAATTAAGGGCAAAAAAAAGACCGCGCCCCCAGAGCTAGCGGGCGAGTGTCTGGACTTCCTTGACGAGGTCCGCGACGGTCGTCCGTTCGAGGTCCTTCTCCAGCGCGAGCTGCGCCTCCTCGAAGTGGCCGCCGAGCGCGGACTGGATGGTGCTCCCCACAGGACAGCGGGGATTCGGCGTGTTGCTGTGCAGGGGGAAGAGGGTGCTTCCTTCCACCGCACGGTAGATGTCCCTCAGGGTGATGCCCTTGGGAGGCCGCGCGAGCAACCACCCGCCGCCCACCCCGACCTGCGAGGTGACCAGTTTCGCATCTCGCAGCAGTGACAGCAGCCGTCGGATGACGACCGGGTTGGTGTTCACGCTCCCTGCGATGTGCTCCGACGTCATCTGCTCTCCACCGCCATGCGCGAGCAGGGTGAGGATGTGGATGGCGACGGTGAAGCGGCTGCTGGTGTTCATCGGTGGTCTCGAACTGTAACCAAGATAGTTTCCAATCGTGTGGAGGTCAAGCCCTGGTTGTCGTGGTGAGGGGTGGTGCTACCGTTCCCGACCCTGATGGAAATCCTCTACCTCAACTTCACCGCGCCGGATGACTACGCCACCGGCAACGCCATTCCGCGCATCCTGCGGAAGTACCAGGATCGGGATCAGGCCTCCCGGATGAATCGCTTCTCCGCGTATTGGTGGGGTGCGTCGGTGGTGGAACAGGTGGATTGCTTCGCCAGCGTCGCGGAGCATCAACGCCACCTGCTCACGCCGTTGGGGCACGATCCCGGTCCCCTCGCGGCCTACGAGCAGGCGCGGGGGCAGGTGCGTGGCTTCTTCCTGAAGCATCCGCGGTGCAGCAAGATCATGGTGGGCATGCACGGGCTGTACGACGACACCACGTATGGCTACTCGCGGCCCCAGCACGGCGCGCCCCGGGTGTCCTACGAGAAGGCCGCGGACATCGTGCTCTCATTCCTGAGAGATGATGTCGGCCGCCGTCCCATCAGCATGTCCCTGGTGATGTGCTACGGGGCGCGGTCGGCGCAGTACGACGTGTCGCATGATCCGGACCAGTTGGGAGGCGTCGCACGGCCGGACCTGTCCAGCGCGTTCGCGTTCAAGTTCTACGCGGGCCTGTGCAAGTACCTGAACGTGAAGATGAGCGCGCGGACCGGAGCCGCCTCGTTCGATGACACGACGGGCGCGTCCCGCGTGGAATCCGAGCTGACGCTGCGCCATCAAATCCAGATCGACCGCAATCCGCTCACGGATCAGGAGCAGGAACAGCTCTACGCGCAGCATCAACTGGAACTCGAAATGTTCATGGACGAAATCCGGCCGCCGGCCGCGAACCCCCGCGACCAGGTTCAGGTCAAGGCCGCGGACCGGAGGGGCGCTGAGTTCGCGCATGAGCAGCTCCTGTCCCTGGTGGGAACGGATCCGCTGACGCGCGCGAAGCGGGAGGCGGCGATGTCGCGGTTCAGGCAGCTCCCTCAGGCGAAGCCGAAGAAGTCCGGCAAGCTGACGTACGAGTACGACCCGGGCACGCACCAGGTCGTCATCAAGAGCAAGTACCCGGAGCCGCGCGTCGTGCAGCGGGTGAACATCTGAGCGGCGTGCTCACCCCCCGCCGAGCAGCTCACCCAGGTTCAACCCATACGGATCCGTGCTGGTGCGCCGGGGCGAGGGCTCCACGGCCCCGTCCGCCAGCGGCGCCACGCGGATCAGCCCCGCCTCCATCAACCGGTACACCGACCGCGACGCGGCCAGCTCCCCCATGGCCGCCGTGCGCAGCGCCTGCCGGATGCTCCGGCTGCCCCGCAGCTTCGAGTACAGGTACAGGTCATCCGCCGTCAGGTCCGCCGGGGCAGGGCGGGGGATGGGCTCGAACACCAGCCTCCCATCCAGCGCGAACAGCTCATCACTCAACGCCAGCGTCAGCCCCACCTCCGCCTCGCGGTACAGCGCGTGCGCCTCCGGCACCGGGCCCCGCTCCAGCACCTGCGCCGCCAGCGCCACCGCGTGGTCGTACTTCCGCGACGACAGGAACGCCCGCACCAGCGCCAGCAGCTCCGTGAACTCCGTGGACTCGCCCACCTGCGGACCCTTCGCCCGGTGCGGCGCCAGCGCGCCCCGGCGGTACAGGTGCAGCACCCACCGCGCGGCGAACAGCGGGGCCTCCCTGGCGCTCGCCAGCAGCTCGCCCAGCGAGGCCCCTCCGGCCGCCAGGTCCAGCAGCACGTCCTCCTCCTCGGAGAAGGTCTCCACCGCGAACTCTCTGAACACGCGGAACGTGGTGTCCAGGCGGGGGAAGATCTCCCGGAACACCGCCCACTCGCGCAGGCGCGCCACCGCGTCCCGGTGCAGCGTCCCCATGGGCAGCCGCAGCCCCACCGCCCGCGCCGACAACGGCAGCCCCGGCGTGAACTCCACCTCGCCCGACTCCCAGGCGTAGCAGTCGAAGAGCGCTTCGCGCGCCTTGTGCTCCATCGCCTCGATGAGCTGCGACAGCTCCACGAAGCAGCGCTGCACCAGGAAGGTGCCGTAGGGCAGGTTCGCCCCTTCCGCCGCCTCGAACGCCGCCGCCGCCCGGGGCGCATCCAGGATGCGCAGGTTCACCAGCACCTGCGCCAGGTGCTCTCTTGGCTCCGTGGAGGCCACCCCCACCAGGTGCCCGTCCCGCAGGTAGAACTCCCGGCGGACCGCGCCTCGCTCCACCCGCAGCGTCCCCTCCAACCCTGGCGTCGTGTACAGCGGCGGCAACACCAGCTGGAGCCGATAGCTGGCCAGGTTTCCCGTGAACGCTTCCATCCGTGGGCGCCCTCCAAGGCGGGCTGATTCTTCCGTCGACCCGCAGGGTAGCGATAGACCCGAGCCCTCTCAACCCCCCGGAACTGCTCGCCTTTTCCTGGGCGGCCGTATTATTCCAGCCAGGTGCGCGGCGCGGATGTCGGACGTCCGCCACAGGGCGCCGTCGTCAACGGAAGGTTGCAGGGGAACGGCGGGTATGCGAACGAGCCGTGTCCTCCACCCGTCATTGGAATCGCAATCGCTATGCGGATTCTCTCAGGTGTCCAGTCGTCCGGAAGGCTGCACATTGGCAACTATTACGGGGCCATGCGGCAGTTCGTGCAGCTCCAGGATCAGGGGGAGGCCTACTACTTCATCGCGAACTACCACGCGCTCAACACCGTGCGGGATCCGAAGCTCGCGCAGGAGCTGACGCGCGACGCGGCGCTCACGTACCTGTCGCTGGGCCTGGATCCGAAGAAGGCCGTCCTCTTCCGCCAGAGCGACGTGAAGGAAGTGGCGGAGCTCTATTGGATCCTCGGCACGGTGGTGCCGCAGTCGAACCTGGAGCGCGCCCACAGCTACAAGGACAAGGTCGCGCAGGGCATCAGCCCGGACTTCGGCCTGTTCGCCTACCCGGTGCTGATGGCCGCGGACATCCTGCTCTACAGCGCGGACGCCGTGCCGGTGGGCAAGGATCAGATCCAGCACATCGAGTTCGCGCGCGACTGGGCCGTGAAGTTCAACACCCAGTACGTCCCGGGCTACGACCCGGCGGATCCGGAAGGGAAGGAGCGGGGCCACGCGCCCGGCATCCTCAAGCTGCCCGCCGCCCACGTGCAGGAGTCCACCGCGACGGTGCCCGGCATCGACGGGCGCAAGATGTCCAAGTCCTACGGCAACACGCTGGAGCTGTTCGGCGAGGAGAAGGACATCAAGAAGCGCATCATGTCCATCAAGACGGACTCCACCCCGGTGGAGGCGCCCAAGCCCACCACGGACGCGCCGCTCTATGACCTCCTCAAGCTGATGCTCCCGGCGTCGGAGTTCGCGGAGGTGGACGCGACCTGGAAGGCCGGCGGCAAGGGCTACGGCGACTACAAGAAGAAGCTGCTGGAGGCCTTCCACACCACCGCCTGACGACCTCCCACCGGACCCGGACGGGGAGGGGACGCCGCGCACACCCGCCGACGCCTTCCGGGTGGCGCTGCCCAACTTCGAGGGGCCCCTCGACCTGCTGCTCCATCTCATCAAGGAGCATCGGGTTGACATCTTCGACATCCCGCTGGCGCTCATCACAGGGAAATACCTGGAGTACCTGGAGCGGATGCGGGAGCTGAACCTGGACATCGCCGGGGAGTTCCTGGTGATGGCCTCCACCCTGGCGCACCTCAAGAGCCGCATGCTCCTGCCCCGGCAGGACGCGGCCCAGGTGCCCGAAGGGGCGGACGCGCTCGCGGCGGTGGAGGAGGCGCAGGACCCCCGCGCGGAGCTGGTGCGCAGGCTGCTGGAGTACCAGAAGTACAAGGACGCCGCAGAGCACATGGCCAAGCAGGACATCCTGGACCGGGATGTCTTCACGCGCCGGGTGCCGGTGGAGGCCGTCCCCATCCCGGACGACGAGATCGGGCTCCAGGAGATTTCCGTCCTGAAGCTGGTGGAGGCGCTCGACCGGGTGCTCGAGCGCCTGACGCCCAAGGTGCAGCACGAGGTGGTGCTGGAGCGGGTGAGCCTGTCGGAGGCCATCCTCCGGATGGCCGAGCGGCTGCGCAAGGACGGGCAGGTGGTGTTCGAGGCGCTGTTCACGGAGGCGGCCACGCGCCAGGAGGTGGTCATCACCTTCATCGCCATGCTGGAGATGGTGAAGCGCCGCCTCATCAAGGTTTCCCAGGCGGAGCCCCTGGGTCCCATCCAGGTGATCCCCAACGGGGACGCGCTGGACAAGCTGCTCCCCACGGAGGTTGACGAGAGTGACTACCGGTAACGGTCCCGACGACGGTGACGAGACGCCCGCCCCCGGCACGCCCGGAGGCCCCGGCCCGTTCTCCGAGGAGGAGATCGCCGCCGTCACCGGCCCCGGTCCCGACGACGCGGAGCTGGACGGGGTGGAGCCCGCCGCCATCGAGGAGGATTCGGACGACAGCGTCCCGGACCTCCAGAGCTCCTTCGAGAAGCTCGTCTCCAAGAGCCGCAACCTGTCCGCGGATCGCATCCGCACGGTGCTGGAGAGCGTGCTCTTCGTCGCCGAGCGGCCCCTGTCCGTGGACGAGCTGTACCAGGCGACGGGCATCCACCGGGACGCCATCACCCAGGCGCTGGATCAGCTCTCCGGCATCCACAGGGAGGGCATCAGCGGCATCGTGCTGTACGAGGTGGCGGGCGGGTGGCAGTTCCGCACGGACCCCCATTCCGCCGAGTACGTCCGGCGCTACCTCCGGGTGAAGCCGCAGCGGCTGACGCGGGCCGCCGTGGAGACCCTGGCCATCATCGCCTACCGGCAGCCCGTCACCCGGCCGGAGCTGGAGGACATCCGCGGCGTGGACTGCGGCGCCGTCCTCAAGGCCCTGATGGACCGCAAGCTGGTGAAAATCCTGGGCAAGCGGGAAGAAGTCGGCCGCCCCATTCTTTATGGAACGACGCGCGAGTTCCTGGAGTTCTTCGCGCTGAAGGACCTGTCGGCGCTCCCCACGCTGCGGGAATTCCACGAATTGACCCAGGAGCACCGGGACATCGTGGAGAAGGAAGTGGCGCCGCCAGTACCTGTGGCGTCGGGGACGGTCCAGGCGCTGTCGGACCCGGGTTTCACGAAGCGGATGGAGAAGAACGAGGCGGCCAGTGAGGCCGCCCTGGAGGAGCTGGAAGAGGCCATGGCCGCCGCGGAGCGGACCCAGAAGGTCAGTTCCAGCGCCCTGGAAAGCCCCCCATCACCCGAGAAGGGTGATAGCGAGGGCCCCAAGCCCGAGTGACGGGCCGAATTGGAATGGAAGAAGGCTAAGGCATGGCGGCGGAACGTTTGCAGAAGTACCTGGCTCGCGCGGGAGTGGCATCGCGCCGGCACGCAGAGGAACTCATCACCAGCGGTCGGGTGGGAGTCAACAACGAGACGGTGACGGAGCTGGGCACCCGGGTGACGCCGGGCGAGGACCTGGTCACCGTGGATGGGAAGCTCGTCACGCCGCCGGATGAATCGTCGTACTACCTGCTCTACAAGCCCATCGGCGTCGTGACGACGCTGTCGGATCCGCAGGGCCGTCCCACCGTCGCCAACTACGTGGAGGAGACGGGCAAGCGCCTGTTCCCCGTGGGCCGCCTGGACTACGACGCGGAGGGCGCGCTGCTCTTCACGGACGACGGAGCGCTGGCCCACAAGCTCACGCACCCCAGCTTCCAGGTGCCGCGCACGTACCTGGCGAAGGTGAAGGGCGTGCCGGACATGCCCACGATTGAAAAGCTGCGCGGCGGCGTGCGTCTGGAAGACGGCATGGCGACGCCCGTGTACGTGGGCATCTTCGAGAAGGTCGAGCGCAACACCTGGCTGAAGATCGTCGTGGCCGAAGGCCGGCCGCACCTCATCAAGCGCCTGTGCGCGGCGGTGGGCCACCCGGTGGTGCGCCTGTTCCGTCCGGCCTACGCGGGCATCGGCGTGGAGGGCCTGCGTCCCGGTCAGCTGCGGCAGCTG
This sequence comes from Corallococcus sp. CA047B, assembly GCF_003612065.1. Lineage (NCBI taxonomy): Bacteria > Pseudomonadati > Myxococcota > Myxococcia > Myxococcales > Myxococcaceae > Corallococcus > Corallococcus sp. CA047B. The sequence goes on along the minus strand of NZ_RAWD01000103.1, from coordinate 5,067 downwards.
AAGCTCGCGGAGGTGACGCAGCTCAACGAGGTCGCGGAAGGTCGCGCGCAGCCCGCGGAAGCGGAGATGAAGCTGCCGCCGCGCCGCCACGGCCGTGCCGCGCCGGGCTTCGACGGTCCGGACGACGACGATGTCGAGCTGTCCATGGATGACGAGCTGCCGCCGCCTCCGCGCAAGTCCGCGGCGGCCAAGGCGGGCAAGGCGGACCGGGGGGACAAGAAGGCCCCCACGGGTCCGAAGACCCGCGAGGCCCGTCCGGAGCGCAAGGAGTGGAAGGGCGTGCAGGACGGTGGCACGCGTCCGCCGAAGTTCGCGGTGCGCGGGGCGACGCTGCCCGCGGAGGACGAGGAGATCGGCGAGGGCTTCGATGACGCCGACGTGCCGACGTTCGACGACGAGGGCGAGGAAGTGACGGAGCCGAAAGCCGCGACGGGCCGGGGTGCTCGCGCTTCCGAGGGCAAGCCCGCGGGGGCTCGCGGCGCCGGTAGTGGTTTCGGCAAGCCGGCCGGTGCGGATCGTGGCGGGGACGAGGGTGCTCCTCGGGGCCGCTTCGCGAAGTCGGACGGAGATCGCGCGCCTCGTGCGGGTGGCTTCGGCAAGCCGGCCGGTGGCAGCCGCTTCGGTGGTGGCGAGGGCGCTGCTCCTCGTGGCCGTTTCGCGAAGTCGGACGGTGATCGCGCCCCCCGGTCCGGTGGTTTCGGCAAGCCGGCTGGTGATCGCCCGCCTCGTGCGGGCGGCTTCGGCAAGCCGGCCGGTGGCAGCCGCTTCGGTGGCGACGAGGGCGGTGCTCCTCGCGGTCGCTTCGCGAAGTCGGACGGTGATCGTGCGCCTCGGTCCGGTGGCTTCGGCAAGCCGGCGGGTGCGGGGCGCGGTGGTGACGAAGGCGCTCCTCGGGGCCGCTTCGGCAAGCCGGACGGTGATCGCGCGCCTCGGTCCGGTGGTTTCGGCAAGCCGGCCGGTGGCAGCCGCTTCGGTGGTGATGAGGGCGGCGCTCCCCGTGGCCGTTTCGCGAAGTCCGACGGTGATCGCGCCCCCCGGTCCGGTGGTTTCGGCAAGCCGGCCGGTGATCGCGCGCCTCGTGCGGGCGGCTTCGGCAAGCCGGCCGGTGGCAGCCGCTTCGGCGGTGATGAGGGCGGTGCTCCTCGCGGCGGCGCTCGCTTCGGCAAGCCGGCCGGTGATCGCGCGCCTCGTGCGGGCGGCTTCGGCAAGCCGGCCGGTGGCAGCCGCTTCGGCGGCGACGAGGGCGGTGCTCCTCGCGGCCGTTTCGCGAAGTCCGACGGTGATCGCGCGCCTCGTGCCGGTGGCTTCGGCAAGCCGGCGGGTCGCTTCGGCAAACCGGACGGTGATCGGGCGCCTCGGGCTGGTGGCTTCGGCAAGCCGGCGGGTCGTTTCGGCAAGCCGGACGGCGATCGGGCGCCTCGGGCCGGCGGCTTCGGCAAGCCGGCGGGTCGTTTCGGCAAGCCGGATGGCGATCGCGCGCCTCGGGCCGGCGGCTTCGGCAAGCCGGCGGGTCGCTTCGGCAAGCCGGCCGGTGATCGTGCGCCTCGGGCCGGTGGTTTCGGCAAGCCGGCGGGTCGCTTCAGCCGCGACGAGGGCGGTGCTCCCCGTGGCGGTGCCCGGTTCGGCAAGCCGGCCGGTGGTGCTCGCTTCGGCAAGCCCGCTGGGGCTGGCGCGTCGCGCGGCGAAGGCCGTCCCGAGCGTCGTGAGTGGAAGCCCCGTGGCGAGGACTCCGGCAGCCGGGGTCCTCCGCGCACCAGCCGTGGTGGCGTGGGCCGTACGCCCCGTTCCGCGAGTGCGAGCCGCCCTGGCGACTCCGCCCGGCCCACCGGCGAGCGCATCGTGCGCGCCGGCATCCGCAAGGGTCCTCCGGGCGAGGGGGGCGGCGCCAGCAAGGGCCCCCGCCGTCCCCGCTAGGACATCCATCCTCCCGGGTCGTGCCGTCGGTGGGCGGCCCGGGGGGGGCGTTGATATAACCGCCGCCTACCTCCACCGTCCGCCTCTCCGGGAGAACGATGCGACCCAGCGTGCGCCCCCTCTTCCTCGCCCTGGCCCTGCTCGCCGGGTGCAACGGCAACAGGGATCAGCTCCTCGCGGAGATCCAGGACTCTCGTCCGGAGATCCGCGCCGCGGCCGTGAAGAAACTGGCCGCCCAGAACAACGCGGACGATCTGGTCCTCTTCACGCGCGCGGCCAAGGACCTTTCCGCCATCGTCCGGGGCGAGGCCGCGGGCGCGCTCGGCGAAAGCCAGGACCCCCGCGTGGTGGACCTGCTCGGCGAACTGCTCGAGGACGCGGACGAGTCCGTGCAGGGCCAGGCCGCCCTGGCGCTCGCGAAGGTGAAGAGCGACAAGGCCAAGGCGTACCTCACGCTCCAGTACGGGCGCCGGGGCCGCGCCACGCGGCAGATCATCGTCCAGGCCCTCAAGAGCGCGAACGTCCCCGGAGCCATGGCGACCGTCGTCGCCGCCGAATCCAAGGGCCTCTGGGAGCGCAACCTCCTGGCCCTCACCGAAGGCGCGCTCCCCGAACGCGTGGGCGCCGCCGAGGAGCTGGGCAAGAGCGGCCGTCCGGAAGCCGTCAACCGGCTGCTGCCCATGGTGCGCGACAGCCAGGTCATCCTCGCCGCCGCCGCCGTGCGCGGGCTGGGGGACGCGGGTGACCCTCGCGCCGTGGCGCCCATCGCGCTGCTGCTCGACGAGAGCTTCCCGGAGCTGCGCGAGTCGGCCATCAGCGCGCTGATGAAGCTGCAGGATCCGACCTCCGCCACGCGGCTCCAGGCGGTGGCGGTGGAGAAGAGCGCGGTGAGCCCGCTCGCCACCGACGCCATCCTGACCTTCCAGCGCACGCCGGCCACGGACGCCGCGCTGTGCGCCATCGCGCTCGACGGCGCGCGGGCGGAGGCCGAGGAAGCCGGCCGCGCCATGCGTTCGCGAGGCGGCTGCCCGGCGGACCCCATCGCGGATCGCCTCTCCCGGCCGGCCTCCGCGGCGGCGGGACTCCAGGCGGTGGTGGGCCTGGGCCCGTCCGCGAAGGCGCTGCTGCCCAAGGTGACGCCGTGGCTCAACCAGCCGGACGTCGCGCTGCGCACGCTCGCGGTGGAGGCGGTGACGAGCGTGGGCGATGTCTCCGTGGCCCCCGCGCTCCAGAAGCTCTACGAGCAGGAGGTGGCCGGGCTCGCGGCGCTGCGCGCGGACTGGGTGCCGACCGCGCTGCCCCTGAAGTACAGCGCGGAGCTGGATCCGAACGCCCCGCATCCGGCGTCGAAGAAGGAGGACAGCAAGGCGGGCAAGCACGCGCAGCTCTTCGATCGGCTCCAGGCGCTCAACGTGGCGCGGGCGAAGGATGCCGGGCGCGTGGTGGTGCCTCCGCGAGTGCCCTCGGAGCTGAGCGACGACGTGGATCCCGCGAAGCTCCAGCCGCTGGCCACGCTGCTGACGGGGCTGGGCGCGCTCAAGGCCCCCGGCGCGCTGGAAGTGCTCAAGGGCTACACGAACGACGCAAGCCCGGTGCTGCGCGCGGCGGCCCTGGTGGGGCTCGCGTACGCGGGTCCGGAGGGCGTGGAGATCACGCGCACGGCGCTGCTGGAGCCCGACCGCGAGCTGCAGAAAACCCTCGCGCTGGCCCTGGCGGAGCAGGGGGAGAGCGGTCAGCTGGCGCTGGTGGCGGCGCTGCCGAAGATGGGCAGCGAGAAGCTGGTGGTCCTGGATGCGCTGACGCGCGTGGGCCCGCCTCCGGCCTCGACGTCGGAGGTGCTCCAGGTGGTGGTGAAGGAGGGTGGGGCGGAGGCGGCGCTCGCGGCGATCCTGCTGGGCCGGATGGGCGCGAAGGACGCGGTGCCCACGCTGCTCCAGTCACTCGACGACTCCAACAGCGTGGCCCGGCGCGACGTGCTGCTGGCGCTGGGCGCCATCGGCGACGCGAAGTCGGCGGAGAAGGTAGGGCGCGACCTGTACCACGACCTGCCGGAGATCCGCGCCGCGGCGGCCACGGCGCTGCGCAAGATGAACACAGGCGCGGAGGCCGAGCCGCTGGACGCGCTCAAGGGTGACTACTTCCGCGAGGTCCGCGTCGCCGTGGGCGCCACCCAGATGAAGGACGACAAGGTCGCTGGCGGAGCGCAGTGAATGGAGTCTCGCGCGCTCAAGGACAAGGCGACCGAGGCCTTCACCAAGGGCCGCTTCTCCAAGGCCGCGGAGCTGTACGAGGACTACTGCCGCGCTGAACCGAAGGACCACCAGAGCCGCCTGCGCATGGGCGACGCGTGGTCCAAGGCCGGGCAGCGCGACCGCGCCGTCACCGCGTATCAGTCCGCCGCGGAGGGCTTCGCGAAGGAGGGCTTCCTGCCGCGCGCCATCGCCGCGAGCAAGCTGATCCTCGAACTGGATCCGGCCCATCAGGGCGTGCAGCAGATGCTCGCGGACCTGTACGCGCGAAGGGGCACGCCGACCACGTCCCGGGCGAAGCCGAAGGACGGCGCCTCCACGACGCCCCAAGGTACGCCGAGCCTCGTCAGCCAACGCGAGGTTGCGTCCAGCGCGGTGGGGAAGCCGGCCTCCCTCGATGTGGCGGCCACGGCGGACCGGCAATCCCCTCCGAGCGCGGTGCGAACGACGCCCGCGCCCCTGGAGGCTGGAGGCGCATCGCTCGACCTGTCGGATTCGCTGCCGGCCGAGCTGGCCCTGCAGACCGCGCCGTCCGCCGAAGCGCGAAGCCTCCCGGTGCACGAAGACACCGAGGTGGTTCTCTCCGTCGAGGTGCAGGTCGAACCCCAGCATGACGAGCCCGGCTGGGACCTGACGCCAGAAGACTCGCCGGATCCGCAAGCCTCAAGTTCCATCCCTGCGCCAGACGTGCAGGGCACCAGTGCAGGCTCCACCCCGGTGTCCACACGGGATACCGCCACAACCTCCCTCCCGGTGCCCCCAGCACCACCTTCCGCTGCTCAGGACCGCCTGCCTCCAGGCCTGTCCGTGCGCGTCTCGCCGCCGCGAACCCCGTCGTCCCCAGCCTCCATGCCCGAGCTTCCCCAGACCCGGACCCCCAGCGGACGCTGGCAGGCCCTCGCAT
>NZ_RAWD01000102.1:0-28179 GCF_003612065.1 Corallococcus sp. CA047B | reverse complement strand
GTGGGACTGGGCGGGCTGGGCCACATGGGGGTGAAGATCGCGCGGGCGCTGGGCGCGCACGTCGTGGTGTTCAGCCAGTCCGACAGGAAGCGGAAGGACGCGCTCCGGCTGGGGGCGCATGAGCTGGTGGTGTCGTCGAACCCGGAGGAGATGGCCGCGCAGGCAGGCAGGTTCGACCTCGTCCTGGACACCGTCTCCGCGGTCCATGACGTCAATGCCTACCTGGGACTGTTGAAGCGCGACGGGCACCTGTCCGTCGTGGGCGTGCCTGAGCGGCCGCTGGGGGTCTCCGTCCTCCCGCTCCTCATCAAGCGCCTGGGCTTTTCCGGCTCCTCCATCGGGGGGCTGCCGGAGACGCAGGAGATGCTCGACTTCTGCGGCGAGCACGGCATCGTCTCCGACATCGAGTTGATTCCCATCCAGGACATCAACCATGCCTTCGAGCGATTGCACCGGGGCGACGTGAAGTACCGCTTCGTCATCGACCTGAAGAGCCTCCGGTAGCGCGGGCAGGCTCCAGGCGCGCAAAATCGATTCGGAAGCTTTCCTACATACTGCATCCTGATTCCGTCTGTTTCGCGCGAACGCGGCGGCGCCCATCCTTGCTGGCATCACGCAGGGAACCACTTCCAGGAGCCACGCCCCATGATTCCCGTTCGAGGTTACGCAGCACAGGACGCCCGCTCGCCCCTCACCCCATTCCAGTTCGAGCGCCGCGAGCCCGGCCCGCGCGACGTGCAGCTTGAAATCCTCTACTGCGGCGTCTGCCACACGGACCTGCACATGGCCCACAACGACTGGGGCGTCTCACCCTACCCCCTGGTGCCGGGACACGAAATCGTGGGCCGCGTGGTTCGCGTGGGCCGCGACGTGACGAAGCTCAAGACAGGGGACCTGGCAGGGGTCGGCACCATGGTGGACTCCTGCCGCACCTGTGAGGACTGCAAGGACGGCCTGGAGCAGTACTGCAAGGTCAGCGGCGTCCTGACGTACGGCGGCCGGGAGAAGGACGGGAAGACGGTCACCCAGGGCGGCTATTCGGAGACCGTCGTGGTGGACGAGCACTTCGTCCTGAAGGTCCCCGCGAACCTGGACCCGGCGGCCGTCGCGCCGCTCTTGTGCGCGGGCATCACCACGTACTCACCGCTGCGCCACTGGAAGGTGGGCCCCGGGATGCGCGTGGGCGTGGTGGGGCTGGGCGGACTGGGCCACATGGGGGTGAAGTTCGCGCGGGCCCTGGGCGCGCACGTCGTGGTGTTCAGCCACACCGACCGCAAGAAGCAGGATGCGTTCCGGCTGGGCGCGCACGAGGTGGTGGTGTCCTCGAAGCCAGAGGAGATGGCCGCCCAGGTGGGCAAGCTGGACTTCATCCTGGACACCGTCTCCGCGAACCATGACGTCAACGCCTACCTGGAGCTGTTGAGGCGCGACGGACACCTGGTGCTGGTGGGTTTCCCGGCCAGGCCCCTGGAGGTCACCGCCGTCTCGCTCCTGTCCCGGCGCGCGAGCTTCTCCGGCTCCGGTTCGGGCGGACTGCCGGAGACGCAGGCGATGCTCGACTTCTGCGGCGAGCACGGCATCGTCTCCGACATTGAGCTGATTCCCATCCAGGACATCAACGACGCCTTCGAGCGACTGCACCGGGGCGACGTGAAGTACCGCTTCGTCATCGACATGAAGAGCCTGACGTAGCGCGGGCTCGTCAGCCCCACCTCACGCCTGCGGGTGCACCTGGGGCCGGGCCTGTCCACGCAGCTTCACCACCTGGTACGTGGCGCCTGAGAGAAACGCCACCAGCAGGGCCGCCAGCGCCGACTGCACCAGCGGGGACTGCGGGCTGTCCGCGAGGGGCTGGCTCGCGGGCAGGCGGGTCAGCGTCTCATTGATGCCCGGCACCAGCAGCACCATGAAGCTGGCGGAGTAGGTCAGCATCCGCACGTAGGTCGTGGCGCGTCCGTCCCCCGGCTTGGGAGCGAACGCCCCCACCGCCATCAACAGCAGCGCGAGCAGGCCCAGCCCATGGCCCGGGTTGAAGCCGCCCGTGCTGGAGAGCCCGAAGGACGTCACCACCGACGTCACCATGCTGACGACGTAGGCCTTGCCCAGGCGGTTCGCGGGATCGATGCGCCCGTCGCGCAGGAAGGCCCAGACGCCGAAGACGATGGGGGGCAGGCTGACCACGGTGTGGAGGATGCCAAGCAGGGACATGGGGTTCGCCATGGGAGGACTCCGGACAGCAATGGGATTGGAAATCAGGCCAGCAGGTATTCGCGAATCATCACGCGGGCGCGGTGCAGGCGGCTCTTCACCGCGGGCACGTCCAGCTCCAGGCGCTCGCCAATCTCGCGGATGGACAGCTCTTCGAAGTCACGCAGCAACACGACCTGCACGTAGTGCGGAGGCAGCGACTCCAGCGCCGCCGCCAGGTCCATCCGCAGCGAGTCCGGCGTGTGCGCGGCCATCCACTGGTCGACGAGCGCCTCTTCGTACGGGTCCTGCTTGAAGGCCACGCGGCCCAGCCGGCGGCACTCGCGCTGCACCACCTTGAACATCCACCCGGAGAACGAGGCCAGCTTCCGGACCGCGCCCAGGTGACGCGCCATCACGAGCAGCGCTTCCTGGACCGCGTCGTCCACGTCGCTGATGAGGCAGCGCTGCTGCGCGTACCGCCGGAGGTTCGGTTGATAGACCTGGAGCAGCCGGGCCAGCGCGTCCAGGTCCCCGGCATGGGCCGCGACCAGCATCGCGTTGGGGGGTGTGGGCGAATCCATGGCGCGCCTTCGAACCTCGTGCGGTGGGGAAAATCCCCTTCGCAGGATAAGAGGCAGCCAGCGGGCGAATGGATTCGCGGCCCTGATTCTTTTTTCCGGCCCCTGGGCGCCAGGACACCCAACCCCTGGGAACCCCAGGGGTTTTCCCCACCCTGGCCCCGGCGTCTTCAGCGCCAGAGGTTGGTGCGCGCCAGCTCCAGCACCTCATTGGTGCGGCCGTTGAGCAGCGCCTTCACGCCGAACAGCGTGAAGCCCGCGGCCATGGAGGCGGTGATCTTCGGGGGCATCACCAGCTCCGCCTTGCTGACGACGGCGTCCACCAGCACCGGCCCGGGCGTCGCGAGCGCCTGCTGCACCGCCGCGTCCACGTCCCCCGGGTCCTCCACGCGCAGGCCCTTGATGCCCACGGCCTCCGCCAGCTGCGCGAAGTTGGGATTGCGCAGGGCGGTGCCCACGTCGAGCATGCCGCCCACCTGCTGCTCCATCGCCACGAAGCCCAGGGAGCTGTTGTTGAAGACCACGACCTTGATGGGCAGCCCCAGTTGCACGAGGCTGATGAAGTCCCCCATCAACATCGTGAAGCCGCCGTCTCCGGAGAAGGAGATGACCTGCCGGTCCGGGAAGGCCTTCTGCACGCCAATGGCCTGCGCCAGCGCGCTGGCCATGGAGCCGTGGTTGAACGAACCCACCAGCCGTCGCTGGCCCTTCATCGTCGCGTAGCGCGCGGCCCACACCGTGGGCAGGCCCACGTCACAGGTGAAGATGGCGCTGTCGGACGCCTGGAGGTCGAACGCGCGGGCCACCTGCGGCGGGTGGAGGGGCTTCTTGCCCACCGTGCCCCGGCCCAGCCCGTCCAATTCCTCGCGCGTCTTGCGGTAGTGCGCCAGCGCGCGCTCCAGGTGCTTCGTGTCCTTCTTCGCCTCGATGCGGGGCAGCAGCGCCTGGACCGTGGCGGCCACGCTGCCCACCACGCCCAGGTCCACCCGCGTGCGCTTGCCGATGTTCTCCGCGCGCAGGTCCACTTGGATGATGTGGGTGTCCGCCGTGTCCGGATAGAACTGCCGGTAGGGGAAGTCCGTGCCCAGCATCAGGAGCACGTCGCAGTCGATCATCGCCCAGTAACCGGACGCGTAGCCGATGAGGCCCGTGAGGCCCACGAAGTGCGGGTTGTCCTTCTCCACGTGCTCCTTGCCCCGGAGCGCGGAGACCACCGGCGCCTGGAGCTTGCGCGCCAGCTCCACCACCTGCGCTCCCGCGCCCTCGCAGCCCGCGCCGCACAGCAGCGTCACGCGCGCGCCGCTGTTGAGCAGCGAGGCCATCTGCTGCACCTGCTCCGCGGAAGGGGTCACCTGGGACGGGGACATTGACAGCGACTCCGGCGTGGGCGCCCGAGCGTCCTCCGCCTTCTGGAGCGCGACGTCCCCGGGGAGCACCACCACGGACACGCCCCGCTTGCCCACGGCATTGCGGACGGCGATCTCCGCCGTGCGCTGCATCTGGTTGGCCGCGGAGACCAGCTCGCAGTAGTGGCTGCACTCGCGGAAGAGCGACTCCGGATGCGTCTCCTGGAAGTAGCCGGTGCCCAGCTCCGAGGACGGAATCTGCGCCGCGATGGCCAGCACCGGCACCCGGCTGCGGTGACAGTCATAGAGGCCGTTGATGAGGTGCAGGTTGCCGGGGCCACAGCTTCCGGCGCACACGGCGAGCTGCCCGGTCAGGTGCGCCTCCGCGCCCGCCGCGAAGGCCGCGGCCTCCTCGTTGCGCATGGAGACCCATTCGATGTCACCGCGCTTGCGCAGGGCTTCGGTGAGGGCGTTCAGGCTGTCGCCCACCACCCCGTAGATGCGCTTCACCCCCGCGAGCGCCAGCACTTCCGCGAACTGGTCCGCCACCGTCTTCTTCATGGTCCACACCTCGCCAGGGCCCGGTCACCGCACGGCGAAGAAGATGTGCACCCTTCCCATACCCGGCGACCGGGCTGGCGGGCGTTGCCAACGCAAGGCTGGCTGCCCGCCCGGCCCGCTCAGGCCGCGCGGCTCAGGGGAAGCCGCTGAGGACGATCTTCCCCACGGTGCGGCCGGTCTCCACGGCCGCGTGCGCGCGCCGCAGGTTGGCGGCGGTGATGGGGCCGAAGTCCTGCACCATGGTGGTCTTGAGCGTGCCCGCGTCCACCAGGTCCGCCACGCTGTCGAGCAGCCGCTGCTGGGCGAGCGGATCCGCGTTGAAGAGCGCGCGGGTGAACATGAGCTCCCAGTGGAGCGCCAGGCTCTTGCGCTTCATCGCGGACACGTCGAGCGGCGACTGGGGATCGTCGATGATGCCCAGTTGTCCGAAGGGCGCCATCGCCTCCACGAGCTGCGCGAAGTGCTGCTCCGTCGCGGTCAGGGCCAGGACGTAGCGGACGCCTTCCGGCGCCAGCGCCAGGACCTGCTTCGCCAGGGGCTGCCGGTGGTCCACCACGTGGTGCGCGCCCTGCTCGGTGCACCACGCCACGGTCTCCGGACGCGACGCAGTGGCGATGACGGTGAGGTTCGTCAACTGACGGGCAAGCTGGGTGGCCAGGGAGCCCACGCCGCCCGCGCCGCCAACGATGAGCAGCGCGTCCTTCGGGGCCCCCTTCTCCCGGGACACGCCCAGCCGCTCGAACAGCAGCTCCCAGGCGGTGATGGAGGTGAGGGGCAGCGCGGCGGCCTGCGCGAACGACAGGCTCCTGGGCTTGCGTCCGACGATGCGCGCATCGACGACGTGCAGCTCGGAGTTGGTGCCCGACCGGGCGATGGAGCCTGCGTAGTAGACCTCGTCCCCGGGACGGAAGCGCTTCACGTCGGCGCCCACGGCCTCGACGACGCCGGCGGCGTCCCAGCCGAGCACGCGCGGCTCGGTCTCCACCTTCGCCTTGGGGGCACGCACCTTCGTGTCCACGGGGTTGACGGAGACCGCGTGCACGCGCACGAGCAGGTCACCGGGGCCGGGCGTGGGCGTGGGCAGCTCCACGTCGACGAGGGCTTCGGGATGGTCGCTGGGGAGGTACTTGTAGAGGGCAACGGCTCGCATGGGATTCTCCTTGCGTGCCAACATCGTCCTGAAGGTGGATGCGGACAAGTACGCACTATTTCGGCCAATAGGCACGAAAAGGGAACCATGGCCCGGCACAAGACCTACGAGTGCTCCGCGGGATGCCCCGTCTCAGCGACGCTCGACTTGATTGGCGGCAAGTGGAAGGGGCTCATCCTCTACCACCTGCTGGACGGCACGCTGCGCTTCGGGGAGCTGCGCAAGCACATCCCGGACGTGACGCAGCGGATGCTGACCCAGCACCTGCGCGAGCTGGAGGCGAGCGGGCTCGTGCACCGGCAGGTGTACGCGGAAGTCCCGCCGCGCGTGGAGTACAGCCTCACCGCGCAGGGTCAGACGCTGCGCGAGGTCATCCTCGCCCTGAAGCACTGGGGTGAGGCGTATCTGGGGCAGAAGAACCGCAAGCGGACGCTGACCGCCGTGGCCCGCTGAGGGTCACTCCCCCAGGATGGCGGCGCCCTGCCCGGCCGCGCGCACCATCTGGAGCACCAGCACGAAGTGGAAGCCCGCGCCCACGATGGTCAGCGCGTGGAAGACCTCGTGGTAGCCGAAGACGCCGGGGATGGGGTTGGGGCGCTTGAAGGCATACGCCAGCGCGCCCGTCGTGTACGCGATGCCTCCTGCGATGATGAGCCCACCGCCACCGGCGCCCAGCGAGCGGAAGACGTCACCGAAGTACGGCATCATGATCCACCCCACCGCGACCGCCAGCGCCGCCGTGATGAACTTCGGCGCGCCCACCCAGAAGAGCGATTGCAGGATGCCGATGAGGGCCCCGACGTAGATGTAGAGCATCAGCCGGTTGCCCAGCTCCTCCGGAAGCCCCAGCATCGCCACCGGGGTGTACGTGCCCGCGATGAGCAGGAAGATGGCCGCGTGGTCCATCCGCCGCATCCACGCCCGGCCCCTCGGGGCCCAGTTCACGCGGTGGTAGGTCGCGCTGATGGTGAACAGCCCCACCAGGCTCAACGAATACAGCGCCGTGGCCAGCGCGGTGCGCTGAGTGGGCGACAGCGCCACCAGCACCACCCCCGCGCCCACCGAGAACGCCGCCGCCCACTGGTGCAGCACACCCCGCAGCTTCGGCTTCTCCAACGCCAGCACCGCCGTGGTCATGAACACACCCAGCAGGGCGCGATATCCTGGAAGACGAAGCACTTCATGATGGTGACGACTCCTCGTCTTCCCTACGGAATGGTAGGTTTCGAGGAGGTAAGTTACGTGCGGGTAGGTTCGAGGTCAACTTGAAGAAGAAGCAACGGCTGACGGGTGCGGAGCGCCGCGTGCAGTTGATGGAGGTCGGGCGGTCGGTCTTCGCCTCGAAGGGCTACGAGGCCACTTCGATTGAAGAGGTCGCCCAGCAGGCGGGCGTCTCCAAGCCCATCGTCTACGAGCACTTCGGCGCGAAGGAGGGGCTGTACGCGGCCATCGTGGACAGGGAGATGGAGGACCTGGTGGCGCGCGTGTCTGCGCGCATCTCCCAGGGCACGCCCCGCGAGCGCTTCGAGGGGGCCGTGCTGGCGTTCATGGGCTACGTGAAGGAGGAGCCCGCGGGCTTCGCGGTGCTGACGCGCGACTCCCCCACGGCGTTGGCGCGGCGCGGGCTGACGCGCGTCATCGACGACTTGGCGCAGCGCGTGGGGGACGTCTTCCGCAGCGAGTTCGAGCGCGCGGGCTATTCCTCCAAGGTCGCGCCCATCTACGCCAACGCGCTCGTGGGCATGGTGACGCAGGTGGGGCACTGGTGGGCGGCGGAGGGCAAGGCGTTCTCCACGGAGAACGTGGCCCGCCACGTCGCGGCGCTCGGATGGATGGGATTGCGGCACCTGCCCAAGGACCCCAGCGCGCCCGGCGTGAAGCGCGAGCCGAAGCGGAAGGCTTGAGGGCACGTCGCCGGTCCTCCGGCTACCCCTTGGGCCCCCGTGCCTTCATGGCCGCCTGAATCCCTTCCAACGAGGTGGGATCCTCGATGGTGGTGAGGTCGCCCGGCTCGCGCGCCTCGGCCACCGCCTGGATGCTGCGGCGAAGCAGCTTGCCGGAGCGCGTCTTGGGCAGGTTGGCCACCAGGTGCACCTGGGCCGGACGGGCCACGGCGCCCAGCGTGCGTCCCACGGTGTCCATCACCTCGCGCTCCAGGCCAGCGCGGTCCTCGTCACGCTGGAGGCGGGTGGGGTCCTTGGGCACGGCGAAGGCCATCACCACCTGGCCCTTGAGTTCGTCCTTCACGCCCACCACCGCCACCTCCGCGATGGCCGGGTGGCCGCTGATGGCCTCCTCGATTTCACGCGTGCCCAACCGGTGGCCGGCCACGTTGATGACGTCGTCGGTGCGGCCCAGGATGAAGTAGTCGCCGTCCTCGTCGCGCAGGGCCCAGTCGAACGTGTTGTAGACAGGTGTTTCAAAGCTGGAGAAGTAGGTGGAGACGAAGCGCTCGTCATCCCCCCACACCGTGGACAGACACCCGGGCGGCAGCGGCGGCTCAATCACCAGCACGCCCTTCTGGTTCGGAGCCGTCACCTCCGCGCCGCTCAGTCCATCCAGCAGCTTCACGCGGTAGCCGTAGATGGCCGCGCCGGGGGAGCCCAGCTTGCGCGGACGCGACTGCACGCCGGGAACGGGCCCCAAGATGGGCCAGCCCGTCTCCGTCTGCCAGTAGTTGTCCAGCACCTGCGTGGAGGGCAGCGCGTCCGAAATCCACGCGTGCGTGGGCGCGTCCAGCGGCTCACCCGCGAGGAACAGGTAGCGCAGGCGGGAGGTGTCGTGGCGCTTCAGGAAGGAGGCGTCCTGCTTCTTGAGGACGCGGATGGCGGTGGGCGACGTGAACATCACGCTGACCTGGTGCTCCTCCACCAGCCGCCACCAGATGCTGGCGTCCGGCCGGGTGGGCAGACCTTCGTAGAGCACCGTCGTCATGCCATTGAGCAGCGGGCCGTAGACGATGTACGAGTGGCCCACCACCCAGCCGATGTCGCTGGCCGTGAACATCGCCTCGCCGGGCTGGCCCGTGTAGATGTGACGCATGGAGGCCGCCAGGGCCACCGCGTAGCCGCCCGTGTCGCGCTGCACGCCCTTGGGTTTCCCGGTGGTGCCGGACGTGTAGAGGATGTAGCTGGGCTCGGAGGACTCCAGCCACTCCACCGGCACCTGGGCGCCTTCGTGCTTCTGTCCGAGCGTGGCGAAGTCCACGTCGCGTCCCGGCGTGAGCGCGGTGCCCGGGACGAGGCCCCGGTCGAGCACCAGCACGTGCGCGGGCGGGTGCTGGGCGAGCGTCAGCGCCTCATCCACCAGGGGCTTGTAGGGCACGACCCGGCCGGAGCGCATGCCCGCGTCCGCGGTCACCAGCAGCACGGGCCTTGCGTCGTCGATGCGCATCGCGAGGCTGTGCGCCGCGAAGCCGCCGAACACCACGGAGTGGATGGCGCCCAGCCGCGTGCAGGCCAGCAGCGTGAAGAGCGCTTCGGGCACCATGGGCATGTAGACGATGACGCGGTCGCCGCGTCTCACGCCCAGCTCGCGCAACATGGCCGCCACGCGGTTCACCTCCGCGTGGAGCTGCGCGTAGGTGTATTGGCGTCGCTGGTCGGTTTCGGTGGAGACGAAGACGAGCGCGGGCTGCCAGGCACGCGTGGCCAGGTGCCGGTCCACCGCGTTGTGACACAGGTTGGTCCGGCCCCCGACGAACCAGCGCGCGAAGGGAGGGCGCGAGGCGTCCAGCACCTGGTCGAACGGACGCTCCCAGTCGATGAGGCGGGCCTGCTCGGCCCAGAACGCTTCCGGCTGGTCGAGGGAGTGCCGGTAGAAGTCCTCGTAGCTGCCCATGCGTCCGCTCCATCGTGGGTGGGGTGTTCCTGACGATAGGGAGGTGCCTCCCGGAGTGGAAACCCTCCGGGGCCACGCGCGTGCGGTGGAGGACGGGAAGCTGCTTGCAGGCTTCGTGGGAATAAGCGCGCAAGCAGGCCGCGCGTGGCTCGACGCAGGCGCGTTCCAGCAGAACGCAGGACACCGGAAGGAAGCGAAGGAAGCCGCGGGTGTTCGCAGTGGAGCACGGCGTGGTCCTGGCCTTGCAGTTGGTGACGTCGCGTCCGTGAGCGCAGCGGTCTGCTTCACGGCGTGCCCTCCCCCCCTGCCTGGATCCGCCCGTGACCCTTTCGACGACCCTCACCATCAAGAACAGCTCCGGCTGCCCCATCGATAACCGGGGCACGCCTGACTACAAGGACGGGCAGCTCTCCGGCTCCGCGCCCGCCGCCAGCATCGCGGACGGCGCCAGCACGACCTTCAAGATCGAGCAGAAGAATTCCCTATCCCCAGGGCCCGAGGGCACCGTGACCTACTCGCTGGAGACCGGGAACGAGAAGGTCCCCCTCTCCTTCTACTGGGACTTCGCCAGCGGCCCCGCGCACGAGGAGCACTACACCGGCACATCGGGTTCGTCGTGCGTGACCGTGGACGCCAACCCGACGGATACGAGCGGTGACAACCACGCCGCCACCTACACCGTGCAGTTCCACCCGCGCTCGCCCAATGAGTGGGACCTGGTGTGGGCCCTGTCGGTGGGCCTCATCAACAAGCAGCTGCACGCCCTGCTCTATTACAAGCACCAGGTCACCGCGCCCGGCTTCACCCAGGCGGTCGGCAACGACGGCTGGTCCCAGCTGGCGGTGTCCGCGCTGGCGGATCCGACCGTGGCGGTTCCGAACAACCAGACGACCCAGATGGAGGTGCACCTGCCGCTGACCACCGCGACGTTGCAGTACATGGAAGGCGGCTCCCAGAAGACGCTGCCCCTGTCGGGCACGACGGTCATCGTGACGCTGGACCTCTCCCAGGCGCAGGTGACCGACCCGACCCAACTGGTCGCGAAGCAGGACGCGAAGGACCACGTGCAGGCCCTGATGTCGGCCCACTACTCCGTGTTCCGGCTGTTCATCGACCTGACCCAGCCGGCGCTGTTCCACTCGCTGCGCGTGGTGAACACCGCCAGCGGCGCGGCCGTGGCCCTCAGCCAGGCCGCGCAGAGCACCCTCCAGGGCGGGCTGGCCGGGCTCGGCCACATGGACGTGGCGTACCCGGTGCAGGCCTCGGGCAACCCCGCCAGCATCGTGCCCACGCTCGTGCGCGAGCGCACCACGCAGTACAGCGCCAATGGGGACTTCAGCTCCGTGAACATGTGCATGATGAGCCGGGGGCGCGCCGAACCGACCTGGGCCTCGCGCTTCGCGTTCAACGCGCCCCTGGGCTCCACCACCAATCCGGATGGAACGCCCGCCGAAGCCAAGGCGCGGATGCTCCTGAGCCAGGACACGTTTGGCGAGGGCTACCTGCGGCCCACGGTGCTGCCCGCCATCCTCCAGGCCAGCGGCATTCCGGGGAGCATCCTGCGCGTGGCCCCGCTCACCTACCAGTGCTCCGGCTCGCGCACCAATGGCAACAAGAACAACGGGCGCGGCGAGTGGTTCGAGGTCAACAACGGCCTGGACCAGTACGCGTTGGGCACGGAGAGCGTGGTGTTCACCACCCAGCCCAACACCAGCCAGACCGACCGCTGCACCGTGAGCCTGAACGGGATGTTCCAGGTGGACATCGAGGTCAGCCAGTATCCCCTGGGCGCGAAGGACCGGCTGGGCACGGCCCGCTACCAGCAGCCTTGGACGGGGCTCATCACGGTGAAGGCCGGCAATGACGGCAGGCTGGTGACGAGCGTGGACATCACGCTGGGCAAGGCGCCGGAGCCGGAGGTGGACAAGACCATCGACGGCTGGGTGTTCAACGCGATGGACGCGCTGTTCAACTGGACCACCACCACGCCGCAGGCCGGCATCCTGGACAAGGCGCAGAAGTTCGCGGCCAACCTGGCCAACACCTTCAAGAACAACGCGTCCACCCAGTTGGACGTCTCCGACTGCGTGGTGCTGCCCATGGGCGGCGCCTACGACTACAGCCAGTTCGTCTTCAACAAGGATGGCGCCATCCAGGTGGACGTGTCCTTCCCGGGCTGAGCACCGCCCGCATCCCTCCGCGCATCCCCCCACCCCTTCTTGGAGTTTTCATGTCTCAGGACACCCTGACCGGTTCGGCGTCTGTCTCTTCCAGCTTGATGACCAACTACCTGGCCGCCACGTCCGTGGACGCGGCGTTCCCGCTCGCCGCCGCGGAGGACGCGGGCGGCTCACCGCTGCTCTTCAGCGTGGGCGCGGCCACCTCCGACCCCAGCCGCAAGACGCTGTGGGTGATGCTGCGCGACACCACGGTGACCACCGGCTGGCGCCAGGTGGAGCTCAGCCCGGACGCGACCCACAGCGTGCAGGGCTACGCCGTCGTCCAGGCGGTGGCGGGAGAGATTGTCATCGCCGTGGCGATGGACGACGGCGCGGGCGGCAGCCGCGTGTTCGTCTCCCCCGCCCTGACGCCCACCACCGACGGCAGCCCCTGGAACACGCTCAACGCGGCCTGGGTCCAGCGCCAGGGCGGCCCCACGGGCGCCCCCGTCCAGCGGCTCATCCTGGGTGACTTCGTGAACGCCAGCGAAGCACCGCTGCTGGTCACCGAGGTGAAGAACGGCTCCGGCACCACGGGACGCTACTTCGTGGACGCGTCCACGAACGCCATGGCCAGCGCGTGGATCAACTGGGCGCCGCCCAAGGACGTGCAGACGCTGCATGACGTGGTGGTGGCCAGGGCCTCCATCACCGGGGACACGTACCGCGGCACCTGGACGCTGTACGACGACACCAGCGGCAAGCGGTGCCTGACCTTCACCAGCCTGCTGGACCATAACTCCACCAGCCACACGCTGTCGGTGCAGGCACCTGCCGGAGCGCGCTGCCTGTGGGCGCTGGCGGACCGCGCCCACAGCGGCCTGAGCGCGCTGTACGTGGGTGGAGACGGGCTGTCGTGGTTTCCCTCCACGGGCCTGAAGAACGCCAAGAGCGCGGCGCTGGCCATCGCGTCCCAGGACGCGCTGTCGGGCGTCACGGCGGTGCTGGCCCACCAGGATGCTTCGCGCGTCAGCGTCTGGGCTGTGGATGCAAGCCAGCGGCTGTTCAGCCTGAACAACGCCGTGGGCGCGACGGACGGCTGGTCCGTGCCGCTCCAGCAGCGCGAGCACGTGGCGCACTTGGCCGCGCGCCGCAACCAGAAGCGCTCCACCAATGAGCTGTTCGTGTCCTCCACGGACAACAGCCTCATCACCTACCTGTTCCAGGACCCCAGCACGTCCGCCTGGCAGAACACCGACATGGTGTTGCCCACGCAGCAGAACGGGCAGGAGTTCCCCTGCTACACCACCGTGGTGCGCTTCACCGACGCGCAGGGCGCCGCCATCGTCGGACAGACGGTGGACGTGAATGCCTCCGAGTGGACCCGCGCGATGGTGAACGGCTACTGGATGGACCTGGACACCAGCACGCGGGTGCAGGTGCAGACGGACTTCAGCGGCACGGTGACCATCATCAACAAGGTGTCCGACGTGGGCACCCCCGTGTATCGCTTCAGCGCCCCGTTCCTGTCGGGCGTGCTGACGGCCGATCCCAGCGTGGAGCTGCGGGCGAACCTGGCCCAGAAGCTCCAGTCCGGGGACATGTCCCAGTGGAAGAAGCCGGATGGCACCCCGGTGATTCCGGCCGGCGTGGACCCGAACCTCGTCGCGCAGGCGCAGGCCTCCCTCCAGCAGTTGATGGACAACATGGGCAGCCTGCCCGCGGACGGCTCCACCGCGCCCACGGAGCCGAGCGCCGCCCCCGCGCCTTCGATGAAGATGGCGCACACCACGTCCTTCTCCGTGCTGGGCAACGTGGGCAACGCCATCGAGACGGCCGCGGGCGACGTGCTCCAGGCGCTCAAGAGCGCCGCGGGCGTGGTCTACGAATACGTGCTGCAGCCCATCGTCAGCGGGGCGAAGACGCTGCTCCAGTTCTTCGTGAAGATTGGCGAGCAGGTGGTGACGTTCGTCATCCGGACCCTGAAGGAAGCGCTCCAGCTCATCAGCTGGCTGTTCACGCAGTTGAAGGTGCTCGTTGAAGACATCATCGCCTTCCTCGGCTTCCTGTTCGCGTGGGATGACATCCTCGCGACCCAGAAGGCACTGGAGGCGATGACGCAGGCGGGTCTGATCGGAATCGCAGGCAAGCTGGTGGGCATGGAGCCGGGCATCACCGCGTTCTTCGACAAGCTCATCGACCAGTGGGACGCCGTCTGCACCAAGGCGCTGGGCATGCCGGATGTGTCTTCCGATCAAGTCATCGCCCAGGCCCAGAGCACGGCGACGCCGGACCAGCAAGCCGCCGTCTCCTGCATCAACACCAGCCCCGGAGCGACGTTCTCCTCGTATCAGATTGCCCACGGAGGCTTCGCCGACGGCACGTCGGACGCGCCCGGCAATCCGGTGGAGAAGGCCATCACCGACTTCCTCAAGACGGTGGGGAACATCCTTTCGGATGTCGGTGCCTCGGTGCAGGAGATCTGCCAGGACCTCCAGACGATGTTCCAGCAGGGAACCTTCACCCTGCATGGACTGGTGCAGGTGCTCGCGAAGGAGGCCGTGAAGGCGCTGCTGGGGTCCGTCAGGGACCTGCTGCTGGGGCTGTGCGCGGTGATTGCGGATGTCACCCAGGCCATCCTCCAGGACGTGCTGCTGCGTCCGTTCAACATCCCGGTCCTGACCTGGCTCTACAAGAAGCTGACGGGAGAGGGCACCCTGACGATGCTGGGGGCCATCAGCCTGCTGGCGGCCATTCCCCTGACGGTTGTCTACAAGTTGTTGACGGGGGAGGCGCCCATCAGCGCGCAGGCCGCGCCGAAGCTGATGCTGTCGGTGACCGACAGCAAGCCGGTGCCCGCCAGGGCCTATGACTATTCCATCGTGGGTGGCGGGGCCGCGGAGATCGCCTCCATCGTCTACTCGGCCTGCCTGTATGTGAACCTGCTGCTGAAGGGCAGCATCAAGCGGCGGCTCGTCACCTCCGCCCAGGCGGTCGCGACGGTGGTGGCCGTGATGGGGACCTTCCCCTTCGACGACATCCGGGCCGAGCAGGCGGTGGATCGCATCGTCTGGTTGATCGACCTGGTGGAGGCCGTGGTCACGAGCATGAGCGCCCTCATGAGCTGGGTGCCCATCAAGGACGCCGCGTGGGAGGCCACGGCGGTGATGTTGGAGAAGGTGGACGCCGGGCTGCTCGGCATCATGGGCATCGTGGGCATCTGCCTTTCGGTCGTGAGCTACGCGATGGAGTGGGGCGAGTTCTTGTTCGGCGACAGGCCGGCGCCCTACCACTCCCCCACCCAGGACACGGAGAAGTTCGTCGCCAACGTCATCCGGTACTCGGGCGTGACGTCGGAGGGCCTGGCGGGCTTCGTTCCCTCTCCCGCCAAGGAGGAGATCCTCTTCTTCTCCGTGGCGGCGGAAGGCACCGCGCTCGCCTTCGACCTGGCACGGTGGGCCAGCGTGCTCCTGGACAACAACGCCAACCCGGACGGCCCCCAGAAGCTCTTCCAGCCCTGGTGAGTCCAAGGGCCCCGGGGTGTCTCCCTGGGGCCCTGTCCTTTGCCACGGCGAACAGGCCATCCTGGGCCATGCGAGCAGGGGCCCTGGTGTTGAGCGTGGTGCTGCTGGCCACGGGATGTGCCTCCCCATCGCCGGGTCCCGGACGGAGGATGCGGCTGAACCATGCGCGGCACGTGGCTTCGGGTCCTCCGGTGGAGGCACCGGAGCCACGGTCGCGGGCTCAGCCGCCTGAAGAGGACCTGGGTGGGCAGGACGCGACGCCGACCCGTCAGGCGATCCTTGAGGCCGTCGCCGAAGTGAAGGGCTCCACGGACAGCATCGCCCGCGCGTTGTCGAAGCTGGATTCGCGCGGCGACTGGGACGTGTTCACCCGTTACACCGACTACGGCTCCAGTCAGTTGCCCTGGCTCCGCGGCGCACAGGGGAGCGTCGCGCTGCTGGCGGACACCTCTGAAGCCGTCAGGGATGCGGACATGGCGGTGGGCCTGCTGCGGATGACGGGGCCACGGCTCCAGGCCGCCATGTCCGGCGCCATGCTGCTCGCGGCGTGGCTCGACTTCCTCCGGCTCGCGGAGGCGGTGCGAGAGCAGTGTCCGTTCTATGCGACCGAGCAGTTGTTCGTGGACATGGACCGCGTGCAGAAATGGATTGAGCCCTCCATGACGGCGCTCGCTTCGATGGAGCCCGGGCAGGTGGAGGCCACTGCCCGCGCGCTTCCCGGCGTGATGGCGCAGCTCACCCGTGAGTTCCAGTCCATCCGGGAGGGAGCGCGCGTGGCGACGGAGCGCGCTGGCAAGGTCATCGCGGTGGCGCAGTTCATGGAGATGCTCACCCTGGTCTCCACGCTGAAGATGTCACTGCCGAGGCTTCCTCCCTCGGCGCCCGCCACGCTTGGCGTGGGACTCGTGATGGGTTCTGGCGGCGTGATGACGGGCACACGGGTGGTCGTCTCCGCCGAATGGGTGGAGAGGATGCGCAGGCTGGTGCAGGCGGGCGTCATCTCCGTCCCCGCAGTCAGCTCCGCCATCCGCGTCCACGCAGGTCAGGTGATGATGGCCCAGTCGAACCGGGACCTGCCCCAGGGCGTGCGCGATGCGCTGGGCGACAGCCCCGAGGTTCGCGGCATGCACGAGACCGGCAGGGCAGGCGCTGGAATGTCCGATGCGCCGAAGCACCACGTACTGCCGCGGGAACACCGGGAGTGGTTCGAGCGGCGCGGCTTCAAGGGCGCCATGGATATCGATCAGTTCTGCGTCCGGATGGAGGAGGCGCACCACGAGGCGATTCACGGAGGGGGCAACTGGCGCCTGGGTCGCACGTGGGCCGGCGAGTGGAACCGGATGATCATGGGTCAACTTCGCGACGCAGAAGTCGCAGCCGGCCGGATGTTGACGCGAAACGAGATCTTGAACATCGTCGCGGCGCATATGCAGGCAGCTGACATTCCGCTGAACTTCATTCGGGGAGGACGACGATGACCGACGGCCGTTCCTGGCAGGGTAACTGGAAGGTTCGCCTGCATGAACGGGTCCGCGAGCGGGGTTTCGCTTCGCTCACCGCCTTTGCCAAGGCCCGCCCCACCGCATCCCTGGTGGCGCTGGCTGAAGAGCTGGGCAAGGACGACATCGCAGGGATCCAGGTGTTGAGCGGGCTGCTCGCCGAAGCGGAACAGCGAAAACAGGTCACGCGCTTCGAGCGCGATGTGCTTGTGCGCATGTTGTCCCAGGACCTCCCCCTTGGATGGCCCGCCGTACTGGACGACGCGAACCGCTTCGCGGTCGCCAAGGCACTCAGTGGCTGGATTGCCTACACCCCTGAAGCCCATCAGGCCCGAGCACGGCAGATCATGATGGACCTCCTCGCCCGTCCACCTCCGCCCGGATGGCGCCCGCTCGGTCCCGACGACGAACTTCTGCTCACGCTCCTGCCTGACGAAGAAGCTTGAAGCCCCCGTTGTGCTTCGACGCGAACCTTGGTGCTCCACACAGGCAGTGACGCCCGCCCAGGGGTGAACACTCCGCGCCCGTCCGCCCTCCGGCCGGGATGATTTTCCGGCGCAGGACGCTTCCCGTCCGACCCCGGCGCCCCCACCTTCGCGCCGAGGAGTCACACACCCCATGGATGCGGACGGTACATCTGAGTTGGGAGCCGCGAAGGTTCCCCTCGTGTCCACCCAGAAGCAGCAGCGCGTTCGTCGCCCACCCAAGAAGCTCAAGCCCTCACGGTTGCACGAGGTGGACTTCCGGAGCGTGGACGAACGCATGGACTCCGGCCGGGCCCTGCGCAAGCGCTGCCCACGCAGCAGCCACGCCGCGTGGAAGCCGTTCCGGGGTCGCGACCCGCTGGCGCAGTTGAAGGAATCCGACGCCACCCGGCTGCCCTGGCTGGTGCCCGTGCGGCACGAGCGCATGTCCGAATCCCCCTTCGCCTTCCTGCGCGGCACACCGTTCGCCATGGCGCGCGACCTGGCGCACACGCCCCACAGCGGGCTTCGCAGCCAGATCTGCGGCGACGCTCACCTGAGCAACTTCGGCCTGTTCGGTACGCCCGAGCGCAACCTCATCTTCGACCTCAACGACTTCGACGAGACGCTCCCCGGACCCTTCGAGTGGGACGTGAAGCGTCTGGCCGCCAGCTTCGTCGTGGCGGCGAAACAGAACGGCCTGGGCGGCCGCTGCGGCAGGAAGGCCGCACGCAAGGCGGTGGAGTCCTACCGCCTGATGATGCGCGAACTGACGACCCGGAGCCTGCTGGATGTGTGGTCGCTGCACGTGGACGCGAAGGAGCTGCGGCGCGCCGAGTCCGAGGACACCGCGAAGCTCGCCTCCGAAGCGGTGGAGAAGGCGAAGCGCCGCACCAGCGCGCACGCGGTGGAGAAGCTCACCGTGGAGCGCAACGGTCAGCGCCACCTGGCCTACCAGCCTCCCCTCCTCTTCCCCCTGTCGGCGGTGAAGATGGACGTGTCCTCCGAGGAGCTGGAGCGGCGCATCAAGGAACTCACGGTAGGCTACCTGGCGTCGCTGGACGGCGCCGTGCGCGACCTGTGTCTGCGCTACCAGCGCAAGGAGTGGGGCTTCAAGGTCGTGGGCGTGGGCAGCGTGGGCCTGCAGGCCTACGTCGTGCTGTGCGAAGGAAACGGCGGCAATGACCCGCTGGTGTTGCAGCTGAAGGAGGCGAAGGCCTCCGTGCTGGAGCCCTACCTGGGCCCCAGCGAGTTCGGCAGCGCGGGGGAACGCGTGGTGGTGGGCCAGCGACGCATGCAGGCCTTCTCCGACCTCTTCCTGGGATGGACGGAAGTGGAGGGCATGGGTGCCTTCTATGTGCGCCAGCTGCGCGACATGAAGGGCTCGCTGGACGCGGAGAAGATGGATGCGCCCGTGTTCATGGACTACGCGGACGCGTGCGGCTCGACGCTCGCGCGAGCCCATGCGCGCACCGGAGATGCCGCCCTCATCGCGGGTTACCTGGGCAGCAGCGACCACTTCGACGAAGCCATCGCGGAGTTCGCCTGCACCTATTCGGATCAGGTGGACGAAGACTATGGGCGCTTCATCGACGCCCAGGCGAAGGCCTTCGAAGCGCTGACGGGCTGAACCCAGACATCATCCCGAAAGCCGCGTCCAGTCGTCCTCATGAAGAAACAGCCTCACACCCAGGCGCTCGCACACGTCCGCGTGTGCCTGGGCCGCGGGGCCTCCCACCCAGACAGGCAATTCCCTGGGCAGGGCTTCGCCGAGTCTCCGGAGCACGTCCTCGAACACCGTGGCGCCCCGGTCGGTCACCGCCGACAGGCCCACCACGTCCGGCCTTGCCCTCGCCACCAGCACCCCCAGGTCCGCCGTCGGCACGCGCTGCCCCAGGAGCGTCACCCGCACGCCCGCGTACCGCAGCCGCAGCGCCGCCCCCAGGAGGCCCAGCTCGTGCTCCTCCTCCGGGAAGCACGCCAGCACCGCGTGCTTGCGCCCTCCCTCCGGCGCACCGTGCAGCAGGCTCACCAGCCGCTCGCGCACCACCTGCGTCACCAGGTGCTCCTGCGCCACCGACAGCGTCCCCGCGTGCCAGCGCTCTCCCACCTCGCGCTGCACCGGAACGAGCACCTCCTCGAACGCGCGCAGGGGCGGCAGGGCCGACAACACCTGGTCCAGGATGCGGGAGACACAAGGCTGGTCATACGCCTCCGCCGCCGCCATCACCGCCGCGCGCCACGCCCCCGGCTGCGTTCCTCCATCGACGGGGCCTCGCTCCTCACGGCGCGGCGGTGACGCGACGTCCAGCTCCGCCATCAACTGGGGCAGCAGCTTCGCCGCCTCGCTGATGGCCACGCCTTCGTCCGTCAGCGCCTTGAGCCGCTTGAGCACCGCGACGTCGCGGTCCGTGTAGACGCGGTAGCCCGCCGGCGTGCGCTCCGGGACGAGCACCCCGTAGCGGCGCTCCCAGGCCCGGATGAGCTCCACGCGGACCCCCGACAGCTCCGCGGCGATGTGGATGCGATAGGTGCGCTCAGCCATGGTGTGTGAATCACGGTCGGTTCTGCGCGTTCCTCACCTGCTGCCAGATGGCGATCAGCTCCTCCGCGGACTCCGCGTACTGAGCGCCCAGGGTGAAGAGGGTCTTCAAGTGCTCTCGCGCACCCGGCCCGCCCACTACCATCGGCACTGAAGCGCACGCCTGCAACGACTCCGACAACACCGTGAGGAAGTCCTGCGCTTCCCGACGCCGCACGAAGGACAACGCCACCACGTCCGGCCGCACCTGCAAGCAGGCCCCGTGCAACGCCTCCGCGGGCGTGTCCGCCCCCAGCAACGTCACCCGCCAGCCCCGCGCCTTCAAATGCACCCCCAGCGCGAGCAAGCCTCCCTCATGGTGGTCCCCCGCCGGACAGGCCAGGAGCCCCCGGGGTCCATCGCTCGCGCTCACCATGCCCGCGAGCAACAGGCGCAGCCGCTGCCGCACCAGCGCGGAGGCCAGGTGCTCGCGCGCCACGTCCAGGCGCGACGCCATCTCCCGGAGCGCGGGGATGAGGAACGTGTCGCAGAAGGCCGTGGCGTCCAGGTCCTCCCCGGCCTCCTCCAGCACCGCGTCCGCCGCGTCCGCGTCCAGCACCATCACCGCCGCCCAGAAGCGCTCCATCAGCCGCGAGTCCTGCCGGGCGGGCTGCGCGGGAGAAGCGCGCACCTGGGCAATGGCCTCGCTCACCGACAGGCCCCCCTCCATCAGCTTCGCCACCCGGCGCACGGCCTCCACCTCGTCGCGTGAATAGACGCGGTAGTTGTTCTCGCTGCGCTCCGGACGCGGAAAGCCATAGCGGCGCTCCCAGGCGCGCAGCGTGGCCTCACGGATGCCGGTGAGCCGGGCGATGGTGCGGATGCGCAGGCTCATCGGCCCAGGCCTCGCGCCGAGTCCCAGCGCTCCGCCACGCCGCGCGCTCCCGTCAGCTTGCGCGTGAAGCCCTCCAGGTCCGTCACCTGGGACACCGCGCGCACCACCGACTCCAGCCCGCTCTGGAAGCGCGACAGCGGGCCGGCTTCGTGCGGCGTGCCCACCTCCAGCAACACGTCCGGGCGCTCGTGCTCGAAGAAGGCGTAGCGGATGGCGATGGGAACGCACTCCGCCTTCGCCGCCTTCGCCAGCAGCTCCACGCCCCGCTCCAGCTTCAGCGGGAAGGCGCCGAAGGGCCGGTGCTCCCCTTCCGGAAAGACACACACGGCGGCGCTCGGCCGGCGCAGCAGCTCCTTCGCGTACCGGAGCGAGGACAAGGACGACATCGCGTCCTGCTTGCGGATGCTGAACGCGCCCATCTTCGCGTGGAAGGGATAGCGGCGCAGGTTCTCCTCGTCCATCAGGCAATAGCCATCCCAGCCCGCCACCTGGCAGAGCTGGTGCAGCACGAAGCCGTCCCACCAGTTGCAGTGGTTCAGGTAGATGAGCCGGCCCACGCCGTCCGCGGGCAGCTCGCCGCGCACCCACAGGCCCCGGAACGTCGAGCGGAACTTCCACCCGATGTACCGGTCCACCGCCCACCCGAAGGGCCCACCCTTGGCCGCGGGAATCAAGACGTCCGCGCCTCCTTGAAACGCAACAGCGCCGTGAACAGCGCGAGCCCCAGCGACACCAGCACGCTGGTGATGAGGAAGAAGAGCACCTCCTCCAGCGGCACCGCGCCCACGTATACGCCCACGTGGCGCCCCGCCCCGAAGTTCCAGATGCCGGTGGAGATGGCCAGGTGGTCCGCGATGGACAGGTACACGCCCACCACCAGCGCCGGTGGCAGCACCGCGCGCAGCACGTCGCCAGCGCGCGACTTGTAGTGATTCACCAGCAGCGCCAGCTGAATGGCAATCACGGGCAGCGTCCAGGCCAGCAGGTGGATGAGGTACGCCCAGCGGGTCTCCATCATGGCGACACCTCGCGCGGACCCAGGGGCCGCTCGACGTGGACGGACCGGTGCGCTTCGGAAGCCGGGGCCTGCGACTTCTTCGCCAGCACGCGCTCCAGCCGGGCCCGGGCCCACAGGCCCACGAGCAGCGTCTGGAGGCCGAAGAAGAGGTACTCCTCCAGCGGCAGGTAGCCCAGCTTCACGCCCCAGATGCGCTCCGGGTCGAAGCCCCACAGGCCCCACTTCACCGCCATGTTGTCCCACGGCGACGTGGCCGCGTAGACGACCACGAGCAGCACGCCCATGGGCGCCAGGCCCTTCCACGACAGCGTGCGGCGGTAGCGCACGAGGAGGAACAGGATGGGCAGCACCACGAACAATCCCAGGAAGCGCGCGTAGGTCATCCCGGTCCTCCACTCCACTGCGACACCACCCGCACCATGCGCCCTCCCGCGTGGAGCGCGTACGTGTGTCCGCGCCACGTCACCGTTCCCTGCCGCGTCAGCGAAGCCCCGAAGGCCGTGAGCAACAGCACCTCCCCCACCAGCCAGTCCGTCAGCGCATGGCCTCGCGCCTCCTCGCCGGGCACGTGGCTCAGCGCGGAGAGCCGCAGCGACAGCAGCGTGCGCACGGCGACCAGGGCCCCTACCGCCAGCCACACCGAAGGCTCGCCCAGGGCCGCGGCCAGCAGCAGCAGGGGAAGCGTGGGCGTGAACAACAGCGGCACCGTGGGGTACAGGCCCGGCCGGTGGCTGGCCAGCACCTGCATCCACCGCGTGAAGCGCTCCAGGGGCATGCGCCAGGAGGTCTCGGGCGCCATGGGCACCCACGCGGGCGCGGGGCTCAGCGCCACGTCCAGCCCCCGCGCGTGCAGGCGCTTCGCCAGCTCCAGGTCCTCGCCGATGTGGTCCGATAGGCCACGCAACTCCTCCACCGCCCTCGAGGACAACCCGAGCGCCTTGCCACACACCGCCTGCGCGCCCGCGCTCATCGCATGCAGCGCGCGGAAGCTGTGGTGCGTGTAGCGCAGGAGCCCCGCCATCGCACGTCCCGCGGCATCCCTCGCGCCCACGGGCGTGGGGGCGGCGGTGCTCAGCGCGGCGCCCGCCACCAGGGCGGACGCCAGCCCCTCCACCAGCGCGCCCGTCACCGCCACGTCCGCGTCCACCACGAGCACCACCCGCCCGCGCGTGTCCAGGGTGTCCAGCGCGTAGAGCAGGTGCCCCACCTTGCGGTTGGGGGAGAGCGGGTCGCTCGGCAGCCACCGGACGCCTTCGGCCAGCCGGGGCCGGTAGGGCGACAGCACCACCTGCTCCAGCGGCCCCGCGTAGTCGATGGGGCGCGCCAGGTTCTCCAGCTCCTGCGGCGTGGGCGCATCCACCGGGCGCAGCAGCAGCACGGACGGCAGGGCCTGCGCCGCGGGGACGGGCGCACGGCGCAGGAGCCTCGCGAGCGCCACCGCGCTGAAGCCTCCGGCCAGCCCCGCCCACCCGAGCGCGATGAGGGCAGGCGCGTTCATGCCGCCCGCTCCACGCGCGTGCGGAAGTGCGCCATCCAGCGGATGAAGGGCGAGTGGAAGCGGCGGAAGTCCGCCACCTCGCCCATCGTGTCCAGCGCGCCCCGGCGCGACTCCAGCCGCGCGTAGAAGGGCGACGACTCCAGCAGGCGCGGCGCGCCCACCACCTCGTTGCCCGCGTGCAGATGCGAGGGGACGCGCAGGCCCCAGCCGGTGATGTTCGTGGGCCGGATCCCGGGGTGCGGCCCGCGCTCGCACACCACGCCGGACGGTCCCGCCATCAGGCGCAGCGGGGCCACGCCATCCGGCAGGTGGTAGTCCACCACCGTGTGGTGCTGGTGGTGCGTGCGCGCCCAGTGCCACCCGGACAGCCGGTCGCCCAGCAGTTCGTGGCCGTGGTTGGTGTCGTGGTAGCCCATGCCGTCGGCCACCACGTCCAGCGAGGCCACCTCCAGCCGGGCCTCCGAGCGCGGCGCCAGGGCCTGCCAGAAATGCGGCAGCCCGGGCATCAGCTGCATCTCCAGGCCCCGGGGCGTCAGCGGCCGGAGCGTCAGGCTGGCGCGCACCGGGCGGCCCCACGGCGCCGTCCCGTCGTCCACGTCCATGCGCACCGTGCCGTCCTGCGCATGGGTGAGCGTGGAGCGACCGATGCGCAGCCGCCCCGGCCCTTCCACCTGCGCGCGCGGATACTCGCTGAGCACCCACAGCCGGCGCACGCCCCGGTGGTAGAGCGCGAAGTTCACCGCGCTGTGCTCCACGGGCAGGCCCCCGCGCCGCGCCGCCACCGAGTAGCGCGGCGAGAAGAGCGAGCCCAGCATGAAGATGCACACCGCGCTGTACTCGCCGGCGGTGACGTCCGCGTAGAACCAGCGGTAGGCCCCCGCCGCGTCGGGCAGCGCGGGCAGCGCGGGCACTTCCGGCATCAAGGGCTGCGCGAGCAGGGACGTCATGCGCTCCCCCTCAGGTGCGCGGAGGCCATCTCCGCCGCGAACCGGCCCGACAGCATCACCAGCGGCACCCCGCCGCCCGGGTGCGTGCCACCGCCCGCGAAGAACAGGCCCGGCGTGCCTCCCCGGATGCGCGGCCGACGGAAGGGACCGAAGCGGCCGTGCGGCAGGAAGCCATAGATGGAGCCGCCCGGCGCACCGCGCGCCGCCAGGTCCACCGGCGTGCGCTGTCCCACCACGCGCGTCTTCCCCTTCAGGCCCGGGTAGTGATGGAAGAGCTTGTCGAACATCTGCGTGCGCACGCGCTCCGCCATCGCTTCCCAGTCGCGCTCCGCCTGTTCGGCCTGGGAGGCGCCCACCGGCATGGCCGGCGCGTTCACCATCACGAACAGGCCCGTACGGCCCAGCGGCGCCATGCTGGGGTCGGTGGCGGACGGGTTGCAGAAATACACCGTGGGGTCCGTCGCGAGCTGGCCCGCGAAGAGTTCGTCGAACTCGCGCCGGTAGTCCCCGCCGAAGAGCACCGTGTGGTGAGGCAGGGACGGCCGCCCCTCCACCTCCAGGAGCAGCACGAAGCCGGACAGCGACAACGGTTCGCCTTCCCGGCGCAGCGACGCCAGCGGATCCGCGTTCACCACCACGCTGTCGAACAGCTCCGAGCCTGGGCCCACGCGGTAGCCCTCGGAGGTGCGCTCGAATTGGGTGCGCGTGTCCAGGTGCACCGTGACGCCCAGCCGCCGCACCGCCTGGCCCAGGGCCGCCACCAGCGCGCCGATGCCGCCCTTCACGTGGTGCACGCCGTACGCGTGTTCGATGTGCGGGATGAGCGCGAAGGCCGCGCTGGATGCGTAGGGCGAACCGCCCGCGTAGGTGGCGAAGCGGCCCACGTACTGTCGCAGGTGCTGCGTCTGGAAGTGCTTCGCCGCCAGCGCGTGCAGCGTGTCCATCTGCATCCCGGCCAGCATCGCGCCAATGCCCCGGCGGGCCACGCGCGCCATGAAGCCGGGCATGCCCTCGAAGGGGGCCTCCAGGTAGGGCTCGCCCGCCGCGCGCCAGATGGCCGCGGCCTCCGCGTAGAACGTGTGCACGCCCTTGCGCTCGGAGGGGCGCAGTTCGGCGGCGCTGTCCGCCATGCGCTCCAGGTCCTTGTACGCGGTGAAGTCGCACCCGTCCGTGAAGCGGTAGGTGCACTGCGGCTCCAGCTCCGTGAACGGCGGCAGGAGGTCCAGCGCGTCCAGCTTCTCGAAGGTGCCCCGCACCAGCGCCGGCAGCGTCAGCAGCGTGGGCCCGGTGTCCAGCGTGAGCCCCTCCACCGTGACGGCCTGCGCCTTGCCGCCCAGCGACGGGCCGCCCTCGAACAGCGTCACCGCGTGGCCCTCCTTCGCCAGGAGCCCCGCCGCGGTTAGCCCGCCAATGCCGCCGCCAATCACCGCCACGCGCGAGGTCTTCATGCCGGACCTCCCGTGCCCGTGGACAGCAGGGGCGCTGACGGCGCCAGGAGCGGAAGGGCCGTGTCGGCCTCCCGCAGCACCGCGCGTGGGCGCACGAACGCGGCCGCCGCCAGCGCCAGCTTGCGGCCCTTCGTCGTGTGGGCCCGGCCGCTGAACACGTCGTAGTCCCGCGCCTCGATGTCGCGCAGGATGTCGCCGTAGATGCCGCCCATCAGCCGCACCATGCGCTGGCTGCCGA
This sequence comes from Corallococcus sp. CA047B, assembly GCF_003612065.1. Lineage (NCBI taxonomy): Bacteria > Pseudomonadati > Myxococcota > Myxococcia > Myxococcales > Myxococcaceae > Corallococcus > Corallococcus sp. CA047B. The sequence continues at coordinate 2,303 of NZ_RAWD01000102.1, read as the reverse complement.
AGCCGGTGAGGTACTTCACGCCGCCCGCCGCCCGCGCGTAGTACGCCCGCGCGCGCTGGATTTGAAAGCGCATGAAGTCGCGCCAGCGCGCATCCACCTGGCCCCGGCGCAGGTCGTCCTCGGTGAGCCCGAAGGCGCGCAGCTCCTCGGCGGGCAGGTACACCCGGTCGCGCTCCAGGTCCTCGCGCACGTCGCGCAGGATGTTGGTGAGCTGCATGGCCCGGCCCAGGTCCGCCGCCGGCTCCACCGCGCGCTCGTCCTCGCACCCCAGCACCGGCGTCAGCATCAACCCGACCACACCTGCAACCCGGTAGCAGTACAGCTCCAGCTCCTCCCAGGTTTCGTAGCGTTGCTTCGTCAGGTCCATCTCCATGCCGGAGATGAGGTCCTGGAAGGGCTGCTCGGGGATCCGGTAGAGGTGGATGGAGTGGCGCAGCGCCGCGAACTCGCTGGGCTCCCACGGCGACGGCGCGTCGGCGGCGGGCTGGCGCGAGGACGGAGGCCCCAGCTCCTTCGAGGCCAGCTCCGGCAGGGACAGGTACACCTGGGCCACGCGCTCGCGCGCCCGGGCCAGCCGCGTGGGCAGATCCAGGGGAGAGCCTTCCAGCGCGCTCTCGCCCGCGTCCACCAGGTCGTCCAGCCGCCGGCAGAAGGCATACAGCGCGAAGGCCGCCTTCTTGCGCTGCCCGAAGAGCAGGTACGAGGCGAAGAAGAAGCTCTTCGCGTGGTGGCGCGTGACGACGCGCGCGCGCCGGTAGCCCTGCGCGATGAGGGCCGGGGATTCGGTGACGCTCATGCCGCCACCTCCACGGGGACCGGCGTCTCCGTGCGCGGCGACAGCGTCACGCCCTGCTTCCGGGCCCACGTGACGAGCCGCTCGGTGACGAGCCGCGCGGAGATGAGCACCGTGGGCAGGCCCGTGCCCGGCTGGGTGGAGGCGCCCACGAAGAAGAGGTTCTTCACCTTCGGATCCACGTTGGCCGGGCGGAAGGGTCCCACCTGGAAGAAGTTCTGCGCCAGCCCGAACGCGCTGCCCCGGGCCAGGTTGTACGTGCCCGCCCAGTCGTCCGGGGTGAACACGCGCTCCACCTCGATGTCCGCCTCCAGGTTGGGGAAGCCCAGCTCGCCCAGGCGCTGGAACACCTTCGCGCGCACCTTGGGGCCCTCCGTCTTCCAGTCCAGGTTCGCGTGCTGGTGCGGCACCGGCACGAGCACGTAGAGCGAGTCCTTGCCCTCCGGCGCCAGCGACGGGTCGGTGTGCGAGGGCACGTTGACATAGAAGCTGGGGTCCTCCGGCACGCGGAAGCGCTGGAAGATGTCATCGAAGGAGCCCGCGTAGTCCCGGCCGAACATCACGTTGTGGTGCAAGAGCTCCGGCACCTTCTTCTTCATGCCCAGGTAGAGCATGTAGCCGCTGGAGGTGAAGCGCAGCTTCTTGTCCCGCTTGAAGGGCGCGTCCTTCGGGTCGAGCAGCTTCTCGTACGCGTACGGCAGGTCCGCGTTGCACAGCACCGCGTCCGCGGGCACCACCTCCCCGCCCACGAGCCGCACACCCGTGGTGCGGCCCCCTTCGGTGAGGATGCGCTCCACCGGCGCGCCGTAGTGCAGGCGCACGCCCTCCTCGCGCGCCAGCCGCTCCAGCGCGAGGGGAATGGCGTACAGGCCGCCCTTGGGGAACCAGATGCCCACGCCCAGCTCGGTGAAGGGCAACAGGCCGTACACGGCCGGGGATTCAAAGGGGGACACGCCCAGGTACATGGTCTGGAACGTCATCGCCGCGCGCAGGCGGTCGTCCTCGAAGAAGCGGCTGACGTCCGCGTACATGCGGCGGTGCGCACGGGCCTTGAAGATCTTGGCCAGCACGCTGGGGGAGAAGTAGTCGGAGATGCCGTCGAAGTTGCGGCCGACGAAGTGGTCCAGGCTGATGCGGTACTGGGTGCGGCCCTGGGCCAGGAAGGCCAGGTAGCGCTGGAAGCTGCCGGGCTCCACGCGCTCCAGCTCGCGGCCCATGGTGCACAGCTCGGACGTGAAGGTGACGTCGGACCCGTCCCGGAAGTGCACCCGGTAGTTGGGGTCACAGCGCATCAGCGTCAGGTAGTCCTCGATGCGACGGCCGAGCGCGCGGAAGGTCTCCTCGAACACCTCCGGCATCAGCACGATGGTGGGCCCGATGTCCCACGTGAACCCGTCCACCTGGAGCTGGTTGCACCGCCCACCCGGGCCGCGCGTCTTCTCGAACACCTGGACGTCGAAGCCCTGCCGCGCGAGCCTCGCCGCGGCGGCCAGTCCGCCCACCCCCGCGC
>NZ_RAWD01000101.1:0-28208 GCF_003612065.1 Corallococcus sp. CA047B | reverse complement strand
CACCCCACCCCACCGCCTCCCGACGCGGCCCCGGTGCCGCCGCCCGCGGCACCCGAGCGGCTCCGGTCGCCGGGCCTGCCCCGCGCGGTGTGGGCCACGGTGGCGGCGCTCTACGTGCTCCTCTTCCCGTACCACCCGGGCCTGCGCTCGCCCAACGAGCTGTGCCGGCTGTGGCAGACGCGCGCGCTGGTGGAGGACGGCACGCTGGAGATCAACCGGGCCCTGCGCGACTACGGCCACGTGGGCGACCTGTCGGTGATGAACGGGAAGTACTACCCGTCCAAGGCGCCGCTCTTGTCCTTCGCTGCGGTGCCCGTGTACGCGGCCCTGCGCGCCCTGGGCGGAGGCCACCGCTACGCCGTGCCGGAGGTGCCGCTCGTCTTCTTCAGCCGCCTGTTCCTCACGGTGCTGCCCACGCTCCTGCTGCTGTGGCTGGTGCGCCGCTTCCTGCGCGCCTGGGTGTCGCCCACCGTCGCGGACGCGGTCACGGTGACGTACGCGCTGGGCTCGCTGGCGTTCAGCTACTCGCTGCTCTTCATGAGCCACCAGACGACGGCGGTGCTGCTCTTCGCCGGCTTCTACGCGCTGTGGAGGCTCGCGCGCGGAGAGTGGCGCGAACGCGGCTACGCCGTGGCCGGAGCGTGCGCGGGCGCCACCGTCGCCGCCGAGTACACCGGCGCCCTGGGCGTCCTGGGCCTCATCCTCTACGCGGCCCTCACCCTGCTGGGGACCCAGGGCCCGTGGAGCGCGCGGCTCCAGCGGCTGGGCCGCGCCACCGGGCTCGCGTTCCTGGGCGCGCTGCCCTTCCTCGCGGCGCTGATGCTCTACCACCAGGCCACCTTCGGGCACCCGCTGGAGACGGGCTACAAGCACCTCAACGACGCGGCCTACCAGCCGTGGCACCTGGGCGGCTTCCTGGGCATCCGCACGCCGGATCCGCGCGCCTTCTTCCTGTCGTTCTTCTCCCCGCTGCGGGGGCTGTTCACGCTGTCGCCCTTCCTGCTGCTCGCGCTGCCCGGCCTGGGCCTCTTGAAGCGCCAGGGCAGGACGTCCCCGGAGGCCCGCGCCCTCTTCTGGCTGACCGCGGTGACGCTGGCCGGCTACACGTACTTCACGTCGTCGTTCACCTACGACTCCTGGGGATGGACGACGGGGCCGCGCCACCTCACGGGGCTCGTGCCCTTCCTGCTGCTGCCCGCGGGGCTGGTGCTGGAGCGGCTGCGCGAGGCCGGGCGTCCGTGGCTGTCCGGCGTCGCCGCCATGCTGTGCGCGGCGTCCGTGCTCATCACGGGCCTGGCCACCTTCGTCAACTACATCCCCGACGACGTCTCCACCCCCGTGCTCGCGCTGGCGCGGCCGCTCTTGCTGGCCGGCTACCACGCGCCCAACGTGCTCGCCTTCCTGGGCCTCCCCACGTGGCTCGCGGGCGGCGTGCTGCTCGCGGCGCTCGTCGGCGTGGCGGGCTGTCTCTTCCTCGCGCTGGGATGCGACGCGGCCGGACGCCCCGTGCCCTCCATGGCCTGGGCCGCGGGGCTCGCGACGCTGGCGGTGCTTTGGGGCACCCAGGCGGCGTTCACCCGGAACGACACGGCGGACCAGAACGCGGTGCGCTTCCTGGAGTCCGTCTGGTTGCAGCCCCCCGGCCGGCCCCCGGCGCCCTTCTGGCCTCGCGCGGGGTCTTGAGCGCGCCGCTATACTGGCGGCCCCTTCGTTCGGGAGACGGTGCATGACGACGCGGCTGTGCCTGCTGGTATCCACCCTGCTGCTGTGCGCCCCCGTGGCCCGGGCCGAGGACGCCGCGGAGCTGTGGGGCAAGAGCTGCAAGTCCTGCCACGGCCCGGACGGCCGGGCACAGACGCGCATGGGCCAGAAGGAGGCCATCGTCGACATGAGTCGGGCCGCCTGGCAGAAGGCCGAAACGGACGCCGAGCTGCGCGAGGTCATCGCCAACGGCTCGTCCCGCAACACGAAGATGAAGGCCTACAAGGACCGGCTCACCCCGGAGCAGATGGACGCGCTGGTGCGATACATCCGCACCTTCAAGGCGAAGTGACGGGCGTCATGAATAACCCCTGGCGCCCAGGCGTCCAGGGAGTGGGAGAATCGGAGACACCCATGAAGACCCTCACTGTCGCCATCGTGTTCTGCCTGTCCATGGTCAGCCTCTTCGCGTCGGTGCGCGCCGACGCCAACGCGTTCCCCCGGCTGGAGCCGGGCGTCTCCCAGCCGGTGGCGCTGATGCCCAAGGGCGGCGACGGCAAGGGCGGCGGCGACGACAAGGGTGGCAAGGGCGGCGAGGAGGACGAGGAGGAGTACCGCCAGCAGTCCCGCGGCCTCGCCCAGAAGGCCGCCCTGGAGCTGGTGGATCCGGGCGTCCTGGACGACATGATCCGCCTGCGTGCCGCACTGCGTGGCGGCCAGCGCTAGCCTCACCGCCCCGCCCGAAAAAGGGCGGTGGCACCGCAAGGATTGGCGGGCTCGCAAACTTTGCGCAGCCGCCTGACGTCAAACGGCACCCCCCCGGCCCGAGCATCCCCCTCATTCCAGAGGGTTGGGTGCCAGGCCCCCCGGCACGCGGATTGCTGACCCTCAGCCCCAACGCCGCGCCTCCCCCAGGGCGCGCGAAGGAGTTCCTGATGGTTCCGCGCACCCGCTCCCACCTCCGCCAGCCGCGAGGCTTCACGCTCCTGCTCGCGCTGGGCGTGGTCGCCGTCGTGACGATGGCGGTGATGCTCAGCTTCAGCGTGGTGGGCCGCGAGGCCGACAGCCAGGCGGACACCCGCCGCCAGAAGCAGGCGTTCTTCGCCGCCGAGGCGGGCCTCGCGGAGGGCCGCGAGGCGGTGCGCATCATCATGGACACCAACCTCGGGGCCACGCTCGTCCTCAAGGACGCGCTGGGCCGGGATCGCGTGGAACTGCCGGGCATGGGCAGCGCCAACTACCCCTGGTTCGAGCTGCTGCCGGGTGACGGGGTGGACGGGTGGAACGACTACAGCATCACCACCGACAGCCTGGACGCCGCCGAATACGCCGGCATCGACGACTACCCGGAGCAGAAGAACGTGCGCTACCGGGTCTTCGTGCGGGACGACGTGGAGAGCGACGACCTGTTCGGCACCGACTCCAACCGCCAGCTCTGGGTCATCTCCGTGGGTGAGGTCACCAACGCCAACGGCCGGCCCACCCGCGCCGTGGTGCAGGCGCTCGTCACCAACTCCAACACCGAATCCATCTTCACGCCCGGGTGCATCTCCAAGGGCTGCGGCCCGGACATGAACTACGTCAACGTCACGGACACCGGCACGCCCGGAACCGCGGTCATCACCCTTCCGTAATCCCGTCTTCCCGCGAGCCCCCCATGAAACGCCTGACCCCCTTGTTGCTCCTGCTCCCTGCGCTCGCCAGCGCCCAGGACCGGGGCGAGCTGGCCTTCAACAAGGCCTGTGCCCAGTGCCACCAGGCCCAAGCCCCCTCCCCAGCCCCGAAGCGCGCCAAGGGCACCCGTGAGCCGGTGGGGCCCGCCATGGACCAGGTGGTCCGCAGGAAGAGCCTGGAGGAGATCCACGCGTGGGTGCAGTCCCCCCACCGGTTCAACCCCAAGGCCATCTGCGACACGCGCCTGCTGGGCCCGGATGACCTGGAGCCGCTGATGGGCTTCCTGGCCACCGTGACGGTGCCGGCGGAGCCGCCGCGCCGGGTGGTCTTGAAGCAGCGGATGGAGCAGCAGGTGACGGAGCGGACGCGGCGCAAGAAGGCGGAAGCCGAAGCGAAGGCGAAGAAGTCCCAGTCGACGAACCAGGGGAAGAAGTGATGCGGACGCTTTTCAAGAACGCCCTCGCGGCCCTGCTGGTGACGGGCACCGCGCCCGCCACCGCCCAGGTCGCCAGCCCCCAGCTGCTCTGCCAGGACGATCTGGCCAATGACAAGCAGGGCGCCTTCAAGATCGGGCCGGATGGCCTGACCATCAGCAACGACACCATCGAACTGCGCGAAGACAAGCGCCTCCAGCTCAAGACCGACCTCAAGAAGCTGGACTCGGAGAACATCACCTTCCCGTTCGACCAGACCGTCACCATCGACTACGTGTACGAGTCCGCCGGTGCGTCGCACTCGCTCGGCTACATGTACCTGGATGACGTGAAGGCCCGCGGCTATGCGGATGCCAACGGCAACCTCGTCGACAAGAACGCCAACGGCGTCCTCGACCTGCACGAGGCCCTCTACAACCTGACGCCGGACGACGACCCCATCCTGCCCGTCAAGTACGTCGGCAAGGGGCCCAGGCGCTGCTCCCGGACCTTCACGTCCGGGGGCAAGACGTACATGGAGCCCGAGCTGGCGATGGGGCCCTCCCCGGCCTGCACCAAGACCTTCGTCCACAAGACCGACGTCACGGACTCGCGCCCGGGCCGCGCGGACTCCAGCAACAACAACATCGCGAATGACTGGGTGGGGACCAGCAACAGCACCTCGTCCGACAACGGCCTGTTCCCGCACATCCCCAACCTGCTGGAGCCGGCCGCGCCCGAGAACGACTACAAGGGCCTCGGAAGAATGGTCTTCCTGCTCGCGGATGACGACGACGGCAAGACCGTCGAGCGCAACCTCGGCCCCGTCGCGGACATCAGCAACGACTACGACGGCATCCCGGACTACAACGTCTCCCAGTACGACTACCGCGGCCTCAAGCTGCCCGCCCCCGCGACCACGGATCCCGAGTACACCAACTACAACAACCTCAATACCGGGGACCGCAGGGTCAACCTGGGCATGGTCCAGGGTGGCAAGGAGATCGTCTTCTTCGCCGTCGTCTACTACGACGTCCGCCACAACACGGACAACGACACGGTCGCCCCCTGCCTCAAGCGCGCCCCCTACACGGGCAACGCCGACGAGGACGGCAAGTGCCTGCTGCACCTGCAGACGTCCGTCTCCGTGTTCTTCTCCAAGGCCACCTGGAACCTGGATCAGAACTTCAAGACGCTCGTGGGCAACAAGGTGACGGAGCGCAACATCGGCTGCAGCTACTCCGAAAGCTGCAACGTCCCGTCGGACGGTGATGCCTGTGAGATCGAGAATAGCGGCGGTCAGCGGGCCTGCGGCTGGCTGGAGCAGGCCACGCTCGACCGTCTGGCCTCGCCTGCCTACAACACCCTGATCATGCCCCCGGAGGGCGTGACCATCATGCGCCCCGGCACGGAGTCGGGAAACGTGAGCGAGGCCGTGGACCGCATGAACTACATGCCCCACGTCATCGTGGGCGCGCCCACCACGGACCCCTTCCGGTGGATCCTCGGATTCGAGGACCTCAACGGCGGTGGTGACCGCGACTTCAACGACATCGTGTTCATGATCAACAAGGAGAACGGCGGTGGCGCCAAGTCCAACACCGTGACCTCCGACGTCATGGGCGACGATGGGGACAGGCTCGGCCCGGACTTCACCATCACCAAGGTCCGCTTCCGCCGGCAGGACGACGTCGCGCCGTACTCGTCAACGGAGACCCCGCCCCCCGCCTCCAGCCTGCGCGTCCAGAAGCCGGGCGAATCCGTGACCAAATGCCCGGGGAATGGGGCGCCCTGCTGGACCGAGGAAGCCGTGGGAGCCTGCACGCCGCCGAGCGGCATCAGGCCCACCATCACCTATTCCATCGCGGTGGACTGCCGCATCCTGGACGGGAACGGCAAGTACCAGCCCAACCCGTCGCCGGGCTGGGTTCCGGTGGTCTTCCCCACGGGCGGGACGTACCCCACCCAGGAAGTGGAGATCGACATCCTGGCGCTGGGCCTGACGGGTTCGCAGCTGTGCTGGAAGGTGGACATCAGCAGCCCCAACGAGCAGTGCCGTCCCATCATCGACGACGTGGACATCGGCTACCAGGCCGTGCGCTCCGGCGCCTACGCGCGCTCCAGCCCGAGCACCCTGGGCAACGTGGCCGTCTGGGGCGTGAACGAGACGCCGGGCCAGAAGTGGGGTGAGGGTTGGAGCGGGGCCGAGAGCAGCCTGCCGCTCCCCGGCATCCGCACCTACGACGGAGCCAAGGACTACACCATCCGCGGTCGCATGTACCTCCAGTCGCTCTATGACCCGGAGAAGAGCGATGCGACCAATCCGAAGCTGCGCTGGGAAGCGGGCCGCGTGATGGCCCTGTCGATAACGAGTGGAGATCTGCTCGACAAGCGCAAGCTCTACACGATGTCGGACAGCAACGGCGGCAACAAGGACGTCAAGGACAAGGGCAACGAGCTGTTCGCGGGCAGCCTCTGCAACACGTACAGCGAGATCGACGGACGCTATCCCTACGACCTGAACCACGACGACAACTGCAGCCCCGGTACCGAACGAAAGTTCCTGGTGGACTGGCTGTACGGCTACGAGAACAAGACCACCGGCGCGCGTCGGCCGTGGCCCATGGGCGGCATCAACCTGTCCACCGTGGCGCTGGCGGTCCCTCCCTACCAGGACAACTGGTACCAGTACGCGAAGCCGACCGAGCGGGACCTCTACCGCACGAACTTCCTGAAGGGCCTGGAGAAGCGCAAGACCGTGGCCTACGTGGGCACCATGAGCGGCGTGCTCCACGCCTTCGACACGGGCGACTTCCGCAACGCCCTGAAGGACGGCTGCGTCGACGAGCCCCAGCAGCGCGGATACTTCGAGCCGACGGGCTGTGGCTCCGCGACCGTCCCCGCCACGCGCGCGTACGGAACCGGCAAGGAGGAGTTCGCCTACATGCCCGAACTGCTGCTGGGCCAGTACCGCAACCAGTACGTGCGCTTCCGCAACTCGGGCACCCTGCCGAGGCCCCAGATGGACGCTTCGCCCAGCATCGCCAACGTGGACCTGGGTGACCGCAACGACTGGAACTCCAACATCAAGTACGACTGGAAGCCCGCACAGACGGCCCAGAAGCAGCAGGGCGCCAAGACGGTGCTCGTCTCCGCGACGGGCAAGAGCACGCCGGTGGTCTACGCGCTGGACATCACCAACCCCGAGGACGACTGGTATCCGCTGCCCCTGTGGGAGTTCAGCTTCAAGGACCTGACCATGGCGACCGCCTTCACCGCGGCGCAGACGGTGGACCCCCAGGTGCTGCTGCCGGACAACATCGGATCGCGCCATGCTCCCTCCCTCGTCCGGGCGGCCTGGGGTTCGGCGAATGCCCAGGACCGCCGCTGGGTGGCGGTGGTGGGCACCGACTACGAGCCGGCCGAGAAGCGCGCGGGCGCGGTGTTCCTGCTCGACATGAAGACGGGCAAGCCGCTCGACTACGGCTCCACCCCGGGTGGCAAGTACGCGGGCGTCATCACCTTCGAGAAGGGCTGGGGCATCGCGGCGGAGTCCGCGATGCTGGACCTGGATCAGGACGGGACGTACGACGTCATGTACGTGCCCACCACGTCCGGCAGCGTCTGGCGCGTCAACCTCAAGAACGTGAGCACGTCCCGGAAGCTGGGCGACAAGGTGCAGAAGTGCATGGTGGCGAGCGCGCCCGCCGCGCTGAAGAACCACCCGGACGCCAGCCAGACGGACCTGGACCTGCAGCAGCTCTACTCCAACCTGGCCGTGAAGCTCGTGCGCACGGAGAACGGCACCGTGGTGCGCTTCTACTTCGGCACGGGCGACAACCCGGACCAGTACACGGATGGCTACGACGAGCCGAACCCCGCGTCGCCCTCGTACCAGTACCACCTGATGGCGTTCGAGGATCCGAACCCCGCAGGAGACAAGCCGTGCCTGCCGCTGGAGCCCATGTGGGTCCAGAAGCTGGGCAAGGGTGAGAAGCTGTGGGGCGGCGTGGCGCTCAGCGCTGACAGCGTCTACGCAGCGACCGCCGCCGGCAAGGCCGCGGACATCTGCAACCTGAGCACGACGCAGAACGGCGCCTCGTACACCGCCAACCAGATCACCGGCGTGATGACCCGCTCCGAGCTGGAGGGCCACGCCATCTCCGCGCCGGTGGTGCACGACGAGCACCTCTTCGTGCTCACGGCGACGGGCAAGATGAAGGTCATGGGCGGACAGAAGTGGAACAACAAGGCAGGGGCCAGCGGAGTGCCCAAGTCGCAGATCATGCTGTGGGAGCCGCTGCCCGACGGGAGACTGCCGCAATGATGCAGCGAGCCTCACGGGGTGTGACCCTGCTGGAAGTCATGGCCACCATGGCCGTCATGCTCCTGGGCGTGGCGGCGGCCATGACCGTGGTGAGCCAGACGAGCACCGCCAACCGGCGGACGCTGACGGCCAATCAGGCGCAGATCATCGCGGAGCAGACCCTGGAGAACATCCTGACGGAGGGATGCCAGGGGCAGGTGAACTGCGCTGACCTGACCAACAGGACCTTCCAGGTCTACCAGACGTCGGAGGGGCTCCTGCGCAACACGCCGCCCACGGACCCCAACATCCTGGCGCGCGAATACACGGTGAACGTGGACGTGGACAACGTGATGGCCCCCCTCACCGCGGAAGGGGGCAAGTGGGGCAATCCCCCCGTGAACCGTCCGCTGGTGGGCGCCACCACGGGCAACCTCGTGAACGTGCGCGTGTCCGTGAGCTGGGAAGAGCCGAACATCCGCTCTGGCCGGCAGGTCGTGGTCCTCCAGACCCGGATGGCGCAATGAGTCCCACGTCCATGCAGCGGCGGGGCTTCACCCTGCTGGAAGTGATGATCGCCAGCGCCCTGGGGGTCATCGTGCTGGCCACCGGGTTGGTGGTGGGCACGCAGATGCAGAAGCGCGCCCTCTTCGAAGAGCAGACGATGATGGCGCAGGTCACGGGCCGGGCGGTGAAGGAGCTGTTCACCACCGACCTGGCGCGGGCCGGCACGGGCATGGGCAACACGCCCATCTCCTTTGACACCGACGATGAGCGCTCGGCCATCACCGTCTGGCACAAGCCGGACCTGACGGGCAATGACACCCCGCTGGGCCCGGACCCGGACTTCGTCCCGGCGCCCACGGAGGACCTGGAGTCGGATGCCCTCCAGCTCTACTGGGGGGAGACGAACGGGATGATGACCCTGGCCCCGTGCACGGAAGCCCCGAACGTGGGCAGGTACCGCAGCAACGACCTGACCACCTTCTGCACGGGCAAGGACCCCTCCAATGGGATGGTGAACCCCGCGCAGCCGACCATCGCCGTGCTGGTCAGCGGTGGAAACAAGGTGGCCTGCCCCGTGAGGATCGACACCGTGATGGCCGGGGCCCCCGGGAAGTTCACGGTCCACGCGCCGACCCCCGAAGTTCCCAGCTCCCCCAAGTGCAAAGGGGAGGTGGACACGGAGTTCTGGAAGCCGACCGGGGTGAAGACCGACGTGGAGAACTGGCTGGCCCTTCGCCTGGGTGGCGCGGCCTACCGGGTGAACTGGAAGAACAACATCCCCACGCTCGAGTACCGGGCACCCGGACAGGCGGCCTGGTCCGTGGTGAGCCGCGACGTGGAGCAGATGACCGTGCGCGAGGGGATCATCGACCTGTTCGAAGCCAAGAACATCGTGACCTGGTACCCGGATGCGCCCGCCGCGGGCATCACGCGTCCCTACATCTCCGAATGCACGCTGGCGGATTTCAATGCGGGGCCCTGCAAGATCGACCTGAAGGGGGCGGACGGGGTGGACCTCCCGGCTCCCGCCACCCAGGAGGAGCTGCACAGGCGCATGCGGCAGCGGATCCGCGAGTTGGAGGTGACGCTGGTCATCCGCACCCGTCGCATCAACCAGGATGCGATCCTCGGGGGGCAGGATGAAGAGGGGCGCGACCAGGATGGCTACAAGCGCCGCCGGTTCACCTTCCGGATCCTCGCGCGCAACTTCGCGGCGGTGGGAATGCTGCGGCCGGTCGCCAAGGCGGAAGAAGTGGTGGTGCCATGAAGCGCACGAAGGGCATGACGTTGCTGGAGCTGATGACGGCCGTCGCGGTGATAGGGGTGCTCATCGCCCTGGCCGTGGCGGGAACGCAGGGCCGCATCGACCGTCAGCGGGAGACCTCGGCCACGCGCGAGCTGTGGGGCGCCGCCCTGCGGGCGCGCCAGCTGTCCATCAGCACCAACCAGCCGGTGCGCATCGTGGTGGATCCGGACGTCGAGCAGCCGGACGGCAGGCGCTACAACGTGGCCCGCTGGGAGCGGTTGAAGTGCGGGGATGACCTCAACAATCCGGACGAGTGGACCGTGGACAAGTGTCCCAGCCCGTCCTGCCTGGCCAAGACGTGCCGCGCCGACTCCAACTGCTGCAGCGAGACGGGACCGGACATCGTCATCCCGGGCACCATGGTTGCCGCGGACATCAACAACCTGTGCTTCCTGCCCGGCTCCGGCCGGCCGGTGTTCAACCGGATGGACTGCATGCAGGGCTCGCTCGGCTCGCCCGCGGACATCGCCGCGGCGGCGCCCGCGGACAACTCCATCCTCTTCCGTTTCGCCTCCGACCGCCCCAAGAGCGTGCTGATGGTGGAGCCGCTGACGGGGCTGTCCAGCGTGATGGACTGCGACTCGCAGGCGGCGACCACCAACGACGCGACCCGCAAGGACGAGCGGCTGGCGGCGGCCTGCACGGCCCCCTGAACCGACGGTGACGTGCCGCTCCATGTCCGGGACCTTCCAGGTCCCGGACGTGGGGTGCGCCTCCCCGGTCAGCGGCCGTCCTGTTTCGCGGCCACATGACAGGCGTTCAGCATCCGGCGTTGATTTGGGGCAGGCGGCACCCTAATTAGCCACGAGGGCCCCACCCCGGGCCCACGCATGGACACCTCCCCTCCTCCCAAGTCGGATGGCTCGCCGTGGCCCGGTGGCACTCCTCCCTCCGGTGACGCCTTCGCGCGGCTGCTGGCCTCCCTCCACGTCGGACGTCGCACGCGCACGCAGGGCGTGAAGGGCGCGGCGCGCGGGCACCTGCTCGCCCGCTTGCACCGTTCACTCCAGGCCCCGCTGGTGTGCGTGGCCGTGGATGAAGAGGCGGCGGACGCGCTCGCGCACGACCTGGCCTTCTTCCTGGGCGGCACCGGCAGCCTGCTGGAGCCGCGCGTGCTGCGGCTGCCCGCGGATGAAGTGCTGCCGTACGACGAGCTGTCCCCCGAAGCGGGCCCCATCACGGAGCGGCTGGGCGCGCTGTTCCACCTGGCGCGCGGCACGCCCTTCCCCGCGCTGGTGCTGTCCGTGCGCGCGCTGCACCGCCGCGTGCTGCCGCTGGCCGTGATGGCGCAGCTGGCCCAGCGCGTGGAGGTGGGCCAGGACTTCGACCGCGACACGCTGGCGCGGAAGCTGGCGCTGATGGGCTACCAGAACAGCCCGCTGGTGGAGGACAAGGGCACCTTCAGCGTGCGTGGCGGCCTGCTGGATGTCTTCAGCCCGCTGTACGAGCGGCCGGTGCGCCTGGAGTTCTTCGGGGACACCATCGAGTCCATCCGCGTCTTCGACCCGGAGTCGCAGCGCACGGTGGACGCGCTCAAGGCCGTGGACCTGGTGCCCGCGCGCGAGCTGCTCCTCACCGACGACACGCGCCCGCGCGCCGAGGCCGCCGCCCGCGCCGTCGCCGACCGCATCAACCTGCCCACCATCAAGCTGCGCGAGCGGCTGGAAGCGCTGCGCGAGGGCCTGCCCGGCTTCGGCCTGGAGGGCCTGCTGCCCGGCTTCTTCGAGGGCGGGCTCGTCACGGTGTTCGACTACCTGCGCGCCTGGGCCCCGGAGCCCGTCGTCTACCTGGACGACCCGGTGGGACTGGACCGCACCCTGGACGAACTCTGGGGAGAGCTGGCCCGGGGCGTGGCGGAGGCCGACGCCCGGCAGGACCTGAGCTATCCGCCGGAGCACCACTTCCTGTCACGCGAGGACGTGGCCGCTCGGCTCCAGGCCCTGCGCGTGGTGGAGGGCGGAGGGCTGTCGCTCACGCAGACCGACGTCCCCGTCGCCTTCAGCTTCGGCACGACGCAGGACCTGCGCGAGGCCATCCTCGCGCACCATGGCGAGGAGGGCGCGCTCACGCCGCTGGTGGAGCGGCTGCAGCGCTGGCGCGACACCGGCGTGGCGTGCGCGGTGGCGTGCGGAACGCTGAGCCAGGCGGACCGGCTCAAGCGGCTGCTGTTGGACCGGTCGGTGATGGTGAAGGTGCACACCGAACCGATGGCGGACCCCGCGAAGCTCTACGAGCCCGCGGTGTGGGCGCACCTGTTCACCGGCGAGGTGAGCCACGGGTTCGTGGACGCCGAGGGCCGGCTGGCGGTGCTCGCGGACGAGGAGATCTTCGGCGTCCGCTCCCGCCGCCGCGTGAAGCGCAGCAAGAAGCTGGATGCGTTCGCCGCGGGCTTCAAGGACCTGAAGGAAGGCGACCTCATCGTCCACACCGACTTCGGCATTGGCCGCTACGCGGGCCTGACGAAGATGGAGGTGCAGGGCGTTCCGGGGGACTTCCTCGTCCTGGAGTACGCGGGGCGCGACAAAATCTACCTGCCGGTGGGCCGCATGCGGCTCATCCAGAAGTTCACGGGTGGCGACCCGGAGACGGTCCAGCTGGACAAGCTGGGCACGACGAGCTGGGAGAAGACGAAGAAGCGCGTCAAGGAGCAGCTGCTCAAGATGGCGGCGGAGCTGTTGCAGATGGCCGCCGCGCGCAAGGCGCACCCCGGCTACGCGTTCCAGCCCCCGGACCGGTACTACGCCCAGTTCGAGGCGGACTTCGAGTTCGAGGAGACGCCCGACCAGGCGAAGGCCATCGAGGACGTGCTCGCGGACATGCAGAAGGCGCAGCCGATGGACCGGCTCGTCTGCGGCGACGTGGGCTACGGCAAGACGGAGGTGGCGATGCGCGCCGCCTTCAAGGCCACCCTGGACCGCAAGCAGGTGGCGGTGCTGGTGCCCACCACGGTGCTGGCGCAGCAGCACTTCCACTCGTTCAAGAAGCGCTTCAAGGACTACCCCGTCACGGTGGAGGTCATCTCCGGCATCCGCAAGCCGCCGGAGGTGCGCGACATCCTCAAGCGCGCCAAGGAGGGCCGGGTCGACATCGTCATCGGCACGCACAAGCTGCTGGCGGGCGAGGTGGCCTTCAAGGACCTGGGGCTGCTCGTGGTGGACGAGGAGCAGCGCTTCGGCGTGAAGCAGAAGGAAGCGCTCAAGCGGCTGCGCACGCAGGTGGACGTGCTGACGCTGACGGCCACGCCCATCCCCCGCACGCTGCACATGAGCATGTCCGGCGTGCGCGACATGAGCATCATCGCCACGCCGCCGCAGGACCGGCGGGCCATCCGCACCTTCGTGATGAAGTACGACGAAGGCCTCATCAAGGAGGCCGTGGAGCGCGAAATCGCCCGCGGCGGCCAGGTCTTCTTCGTGCACAACCGCGTGGAGTCGCTGGCCTCCATGGAGCGCGACCTGCGCAAGCTGATGCCGCACGTCTCCATCGGCGTGGCGCACGGGCAGATGGCCGAAGGGCAGCTGGAGAAGGTGATGCTGGCCTTCACCGAGCACAAGTACCAAGTGCTGCTGTGCACCAGCATCATCGAGAGCGGCATCGACATCTCCAGCGCCAACACGATGATCGTCGACCGCGCGGATCAGTTCGGACTCGCGCAGCTCTACCAGCTGCGCGGACGCGTGGGCCGCAGCAAGGAGCGCGCGTACGCGTACCTGCTGGTGCCCACGCGCCGTCCGGTGACGAAGGACGCGCAGCGCCGGCTGGAGGTGCTCCAGAACTTCACCGAGCTGGGCGCGGGCTTCTCCATCGCCAGCCATGACCTGGAGATCCGCGGCGCGGGCAACCTGCTGGGCGAGAAGCAGTCAGGCGCCATCGCGGAGATCGGCTTCGACCTGTACGCGCAGCTGATGGAGGAGGCGGTGGCGGAGCTGCAGGGCCAGCCGCCCAAGGTGCACGTGGAGCCGGACATCAACCTGCCCATGCCCGCCCTCATCCCCGACGACTACGTGGCGGACGTGCACCAGCGGCTGGTGTTCTACAAGCGCTTCAGCCAGGCCGGCCACCCGGACGAAGTGACGGACCTGCGCGCGGAGCTGGTGGACCGCTACGGCGAGGCCCCCGACGAGGTGGACGCCCTCTCCGAGGTGACGCTCCTCAAGATCGACATGCGCGAGCTGCGGCTGCGCGCGCTGGAGGGCGGCCCCAACCGCCTGTCGATGGCGCTGGGCGCGGACGCGCTGCTGGACGGCGCGAAGGTGGCCGCCCTGGTGCAGCGCTCCAAGGGCTTCTACCGGCTCACCCCGGACATGAAGCTCATCGCCCGGCTGCCCCCGGAGGCCAAGGGGCACGCGATGCTGGCGGAGGCGCACAAGATGCTGCGCGACCTGGGCACCTGCGCGCTGCCCCGGCACTGACGCTTCAGCGCCCGGCGCAGAAGCGGGCCACCGCGCGCGTGAGGGCGTCCTCGCAGCGCACCAGGTCCTCCATGGGGACGAACTCCCCCGTCTGGTGCGCGACGCGGATGTCGCCGGGGCCGAACACCACGGCCTCCGCGCCCAGCTCCGTGAGCTGCGGGGCTTCCGTGCCGAAGGACACCGTTTCGGACGCGTTGCCGCTGACCTCCTCCAGGAAGCGCACCACGTCCGCGTCGCCCCGCGTGTGGACGCCCCGGTCCATGCGCAGCACCTTGATGCGCGCCTCATAGGCGGGCTCGTCGCGCGTGAGCTCCTGGCGGATGTGCTCCAGCAGCTCCGGGACGCGCTCCGTGGACTGGCCGGGGATGGGGCGCCACTCCACGGTGAAGCGGCAGGAGCCGGGCAGGACGTTCTTCGCCTTGCCGCCCTGGATGAGGCCCACGTTCACCGTGGTGAAGGGGGGCTGGAAGCCCTCGTCGCGGTCCTCGCGCAGCACGGTGTTCGCCAGCGTCTCCAGCCGTTGCAGGAAGCGGCCGGCGCGGAAGATGGCGGACGCGCCCAGCTCCGGGTACGCGCTGTGGCCCTCCTTGCCCAGCACCTCCACCTCCGCCAGGCAGTAGCCCTTGTTGGCGCGCACCGGGATGAGGCGCGTGGGCTCGCCGACGATGGCGTGCCGCGCGCGGCCCAGGCCCGCCGCCACCAGCTTCTTCGCGCCCACGAGGCCGACCTCTTCGTCGGCGGTGAGGATGACGAGCAGCGGGGAGCTCAGCGCCGGCAGGTCCTTGCGCGTGGCCGCGTGCAGCGCGCAGGCGATGAAGCCCTTGGTGTCGCACGCGCCGCGGGCGTACAGCTTGCCGTCGCGCTCGGTGAGGCGCAGCGCGTCCGTCCAGGCCGTGTCGTAGGGCACGCAGTCGGAGTGGCCCACCAGCGCCAGCGCCGCCCGGTCCGCGTCCCCCTTGCGCGCGACCAGGTTCACCTTCGCCACGCCCGCGTCGTCGGTGTAGTGCTGACGCTCGGCGGTGAAGCCCGCGGCCTCCAGCCGCGTCTGGGCGTAGTCGATGAGGGGCGCGTTGGGGCGCGAGGACGTGGTGTCCAGCGCCACCAGTTCCGCCAGGGTGGCCCGCAGCGCGGGCAGCGTGTCGCTCATGGGATGGCCTCCAGTCAGGCCACCTGCATGCCACCGCCCGCGCCGTGATGCCAGTCTGGCCGTGCTTCAGCGTCGCGAGGACGCCATCACCTTCGCGTCCCCCGCCCTCGGGAACACCGAGTTGTCATTCGCACCCGGCCGCCCCATTCCCCGGGCGATGGCCGGCTCCGACGCGCTCACCCGGCCCACGTAGAACACCCCGTGGTAGCCCTCCTCGTTGGGCGAGTCCCAGACGTGCACGAAGAAGCGGTCCCCGTTGTCCTTCCCCTTCGTCTCCTTCACGCCGCAGTCCAGCTTGCCCACCCGCTTGTCCGCCGCGCAGATCCACGCCGACCCGCTGTTGTACGCCATGTCCAGCGACAGGACGTTCTTCAACTGCGCCTTCAAGAGCCGGCCCATCGGCTGGTACTGCTTGTCCCACGGCAGGCCCTGCGCGGTGCGCGGGTGGATGTTGCCGCTCACCACCAGGTGGAAGCGCCCCGGCCCCGCCTTCACCTGGCTGAGCACCGTCTGGGCGAGCGCGTCCTCGCGCTTCTGGCCCGACAGCTTCGGGTGGTCGTAGACGAAGGCCTCCACATCCAGGCCGCGCGCACGCAACAGCCGCAACTGCTCCAGCATGTTCGCCACCGCCTCACTGCCGCGCCCGTCCGGATACGGGCTGCGCCAGAACGGGGCCTCCATCAACTTGAGCCAATCCTCTTCGGTGCCCTCGCTCTTCACGAAGGCGGTGACGCGCTCCCCGTTCTCCACCGGCAGCTCCAGCCCCACCGACACGGGCGTTCCCGACGTGGTGAGCTGGCAGACCGACTGCGCGATGAAGCGCGGCACCTCCTGCGTGCCGTGCAGCTCCCCCAGCAGCATCACCCCACCCGCCTTCGCGCGGGCCTTCAGGCCGATGATGTCCTGACCGCACTCGGTGAACGCGGCCGGGGTCCTGGCCTGGGACGCCTGGGCCACCCTCTGGGCGGTGGTGGCCTCCTGCTGCTTCGCGAGCTGGGGCGCGATGGAGCGGAACACGCGCCACTCCATGTGCAGGTCCCGGTGGCCCTGGGCCGAGTCCACGTAGAAGGCGTTCTCCCCCTGGGGGAAGGCCAACCGGGCCTCGTCGTCCTCCGGGCTGAGCCCCGCCGCGCCGCCCCGCGAGAAGGACTGGCCCCAGGCGAGATCGCGGCCCGGCGCCATGAGCGTCTTGTTCACGCTCTTCGTGACGCGGATGACCCACAGCTTGCTCTTGGTGGGGGCCTCCTGCTTGCCGATGACGAGGTAGCGATGCCAGTAGCCCGAAATCTTCGAGCCCCCGAACTCCTGCTTCCAGTCCGTCTCCAGCACGCGGCTGCCCCGGTCCTCGCGGTAGGGCAGGTTCGCGTCCGTGAAGTACTCCCGCACGGACGGCCACATCTCGCTCAGGGGCACGTCGTAGACGGCCTCGTAGTCCGGGGTCTCCGGCTCCTGACGCCCGGCGCACCCCGCCGCGAGAACCAACGCCATCCACCCCATGAGCCATGTCGAACGCATTTCGAGACCCCTCCCTGCGGCGATTCCAGGATGAAGAGAGAACGCGAACCGGCGCGAAACGTATCGGCGGAGTTCCTGGGGGCCCGCCCCCGAGCAATGCGGAAGGGCCGTGCGCACCACCGCCTCCGGTGACGCACACGGCCCCTGTGTTCCACGGGCGGCTGGGGGTACGGGTGCTACAGGCCTTGCATGGACCCCGTCGGCTCGGGCGCGGCGTCCGACGGCCGTCCCAGCCCCTTGTCGATGGCCGGCTCCGACGCGCTCACCGGGCCCACGTAGAACACCCCGTGGTAGCCCTCCTTGTTGGGCGAGTCCCAGATGTGCACGAAGAAGCGGTCCCCGTTGTCCTTCCCCTTCGTCTCCTTCACGCCGCAGTCCAGCTTGCGGCCCTGCTGATCCGCCGCGCAGATCCACGCCGACCCGCTGTTGTACGCCATGTCCAGCGACAGGACGTCCTTCAGCTGTGCCTTCAGCAACCGGCCCATCGGCTGGTACTTCTTGTCCCACGGCAGGCCCTGCGCGGTGCGCGGGTGGATGTTGCCGCTCACCACCAGGTGGAAGCGTCCCGGCCCTGCCTTCACGTGGCCGAGCACCGTCTGGGTGAGCGCATTCTCGCGCTGCTGGCCCGACAGCTTCGGGTGGTCGTAGACGAAGGCCTCCACATCCAGGCCGCGCGCACGCAACTGCCGCAGCTGCTCCAGCATGTTCGCCACCGCCTCACTGCCGCGCCCGTCCGGATACGGGCTGCGCCAGAACGGGGCCTCCATCAGCCTGAGCCAGTCCTCCTCCGTGCCCACGCTCTTCACGAAGGTGGTGACGCGCTCCTCGTTCTCCACCGGCAGCTCCAGCCCCACCGACACGGGCGTCCCCGACATGACGAGCTGGCAGACCGCCTGCGCGATGAAGCGCGGCACCTCCTGCGTGCCGTGCAGCTCCCCCAGCAGCATCACCCCACCCGTCTTCGCGCGGGGCTTCAGGCCGATGATGTCCTGGCCGCACTCGGTGAACTCCTGCGGCGCCTGCTTCGCATCCGGGGCGCGGGCCACCTTCTGGGCGGCGGTGACCGGCGCCTCCTTCTTCGCCAGATGCGGTGCGATGCCGCGGAACACGCGCCACTCCATGTGCAGGTCCCGCGTGCCCTGGGCGGAGTCCACGTAGAAGCCATTCTCCCCGCGCGGCATGCTGAACCGGTCCTCGTCATCCTCGATGCTGACGCGGTCTTCCGGCCCCCCGGTTCCAGGCCCCCCCGTGAACAGGCTGCGGTTGATGCCCCAGTCCAGCTCCCTGCCCGCCGGGGCGAGCGTCTTGTTCACGGTCTTCGTGACGCGGACGATCCACAGCTTGCTCTTCGTGGGCGTCTCCCGCTTGCCCATGACGAGGTAGCGGTGCCAGAAGCCCGCGATCTTCGAGCCGCCGAACTCCTGCTTCCACTCCGTCTCCAGCACGCGGCTGCCCTTGTCCTCGCGGAACGGGAGGTTCGCGTTCGTGAAGTACTCCCGCACGGACGGCCACATCTCATCCAGGGGCACGTCGTAGATGGCTTCGTAGTCCGGGGTCTCCGGCTCCTGACGCCCGGCGCAACCCACGACCCAGCCCAACAGCACCAGTGACAACACGATTGTCGAACGCATCCCGTGCCCCCTGCTGAAACCGCTTTCCGAAGCTGTTCAACGCCCAGGCCGCGGGCCCATATCACTCCGCGCCACCCTCACGGGTAGAGGCGCCAGGCAAGCTGCTGGAAGGCCCGGGCGCTCTCGTCCGCCAGGGCATGCCGACCGTCCCGCACCACCCAGCGGCCCGCCACCGCGACCTCGCGCACCGCGCCCGCCGTCGCCCCGAAGACAATGCCCGGCAACAGCGACGCGAGCCCCGCGCCCACCAGCGACGGGTGCCGCAGGTCCACCGTGAAGAAGTCCGCGGGAGCACCCGGCTCCAGCGCTCCCGTGTCCAGGCCCAGGCTGTGCGCCCCCTGCACCGTGGCCATGTCCAGCAGCCGCGCCGCCAGTCCGTCCAGCGTGCCCGTCCCCGGATCCAGCACCGCCCGGCGCAGCCGCACCAGCCGCAGGTGCTGCTCCAACTGCCGAGCCTCGTCCAGCAGGTCCACCGCCGTCTGGCTGTCCGAGCCCAGGCTCACGCGCGCCCCGGCGCGGACCAGCGCGTCCGCCGGCACGATGCCATCCCCCAGGTTGCGCTCCGTGGACGGACACGCGCACACCGTGGCCTCCGCCCGGCCGAGCAGTTGCACCTCCTCGTCCGTCAGGTGCACGCCGTGCACCGCCGTGAAGCGCCCTCCCAGCAGGCCCAGGTCCGCCAGCAGCTCCACCGGACGACGGCCGTGCTCCGCCAGACACGCTTCAATCTCCTTGGGCTGCTCCGCCACGTGCATGTGGATGGGCATGCCCGCTGGCGCGTCGCGCTCCACGCGGACCAGCCAGTCCTTCGACACCGCGCGCACGCTGTGCGGCGCCAGCCCCACGTTCACCCGCGCATCGCCGCGCACCGCCCGCGCCAGGGCCTCCGTGGTGGACAGGAACGTGTCCACGTCCGGGTCGATGAAGCGGCGCTGGCGCGGATTCGCGGCCACGTTGAAGCCCGCCCGCGCGTAGCCCACCCGCAGCAGGCAGATGCGCAGGCCCACGTCGGTGGCCGCGCGGATGACCGCGTGCGCCAGCTCGTTGCGGTCCGCGTAGGGCGTCCCGTCCGACTGGTGGTGCACGTAGTGGAATTCGCCCACCGCGGTGATGCCCGCGAGCGCCATCTCCACGAACACCTGCCGCGAGGCGACGTAGACCTCCTCCGGCGTCAGGGCCTCCGCGGCGCGGTACATCGCCTCGCGCCAGGACCAGAAGTCGTCCTGTCCACGGCCCGAGGCCACGTACTCGGTGCGCCCCCGGATGAGCCGCTGGAACGCGTGCGAGTGGCCGTTGACGAGCCCCGGCAAGAGCGCGCGTCCCGGAAGCCGCTCCACGCGAGCGCCCTCCGGCACCGCGTCCAGCACGCGTCCGTCCGCGCCCACCGCCAGCGCGCGGCCTTCCTGGAACCGACCTTCCACGAAGAGGAAGTCGGGTTGATAGACAGTGATGTCGCTCACGCGGGGCAGCCTATGTCAGCCCCTGGAGGACCGCAGCAGCGGAAGGCCGGTGGCCCTTGCGGGTCAGGCCCCCAGCTCGGCGCCTTCCATGAAGGGGACGCGGCCTTCCACCCACGGGCGGGTGCGCGCCGCGTCGCGGATCCACGTGCCGTGGCGCCGCTCGTCCTCGCGGTGCTGCCGGATGAGGACCTTCACCTCCGGGGTCCACTCGAACTGGAGCGCCAGCTCGTAGGCCCGGTCGAACAGCTCCTCGTTGCCGAGCATGGCCCAGAGCGTGGCCTCCGTGCCCATCAGGCCCGTCATCGCCGTCAGGCCCTTCATGGCGGAGCCCTTCAGGTCCGAGCGCAGCGCCACCGGCGCCCCGCCCAGGTCGCGGATGAGCGTGTTCAGGTCCTGCACGTGGCGCAGGTGGTCCGCGCGGAAGCTGTTGAGGCGCTCGCGCACCAGGGGATGCGGGATGCGCGAGATGGCCACGTCGTAGGCCCCGACGGCATCGGCATCGAGTTGGGCCAGGCTGTGCAGACGGGCCACTTCGGACTTGTCGGCCATGGGCGCCTCCTCCATGCGAGTGCAAACGCCTCGACAATGTGGAGGGTCCTCCTCCCGGAACCAACCGCCCTGCCGACCACCCATCGGCCCATCGCCCCCAGGGCAGGCGGACGACCCTCATGAGTCCTCCGCATGGAGGACGGGCCTTGCACACCGGGGCCTCGCGACTCGCTGGACGCATGGGGAGCAGAGCGCCTGCCCTCCTGGCCGCCCTCCAACCGCCACGGGGAATTGCACCACCCAGGTCCGGTGAAGAGCGTTGGAGCGTGAAGACCTCCGAGACAGAGAAGCGCTTGCAGCGCTACCGCACGAAGCGCGACTTCCTGCGCACGCCCGAGCCGGCCCCGGAGGCGGAGGCGCCGACGTCGGGCGCCCCCGTCTTCGTGGTGCACAAGCACGACGCCACCCGGCTTCACTACGACCTGCGCCTGGAGATTGGCGGCGTGTTGGTGAGCTGGGCCATTCCCAAGGGGCCCAGCCACGACCCCGCGCAGAAGCGGCTCGCGGTGCGGACCGAGGACCACCCGCGCTCCTACGCGGACTTCGAGGGCCACATCCCGGATGAGCAGTACGGCGGGGGCGATTCGCTGCTCTGGGAGTCCGGCACCTTCGAGACGGTGCCCCCGGGCCAGGCCAAGGCGCAGCTCGCGCGCGGGCACCTGGAGGTCGTGCTGCACGGCCAGAAGCTCCAGGGGCGCTGGCACCTCATCCGCACCCGCCCTCGTGGCGGCAAGGCCCAGTGGCTCTTCTTCAAGGCGAAGGATGAGGAGGCGCGGACCGACTACGACGTCACCGTCGAAAGGCCCGAGTCCGTGAAGAGCGGCCAGGTGGAGACGCGCGGACCGCGCAAGCCGGGGGTGCTGCGCAAGAGGCCCGTGGCCCCTTCGCGCCTGGCGCGGGTCGCGCCATCGAAGCCGCGGCGGCCTCCCGCGACGCCGCAGAAGCTGCTCGAACGGGTGTGGCCGCCCATGCTGGCGCGGCTGGCGGTGCCGGATGAAGCGCACGACGACACGCATGCCTACGAGGTGAAGTACGACGGCTTCCGCGCGGTGTTCGCCCTCACGCGCGACAAGATTGCCTTCCAGAGCCGCAGGGGCAACGACCTGTCGAGCCGCTTCGGACGGCTCACCGCCTCGCTGCGCACCCTGCCCGCGACCGACGTGGTGGTGGACGGAGAGGTCATCGCGCTCGACGACAAGGGCCGCTCCAACTTCCAGCTCCTCCAACACACGGAGGCAGGCGCGGAGCAGCGCTTCGTGGTGTTCGACGTGCTGTGGTTGAACGGCGAGGACCTGCGGGGACTGCCCTACGTGGAGCGCCGCGCGCGGTTGGAGAAGCTGATGGCCACCGTCGAGCTGCCGCTCCAGCTCTCCGAGCGGTTGGACCTGCCGCTGTCGCGCGCGTTGATGGAGGCGCGGCGCAAGGGGTGGGAGGGCGTCATCGCCAAGCGCAGGGACTCGACCTACACGGGCACGCGCTCCGGGGACTGGCTGAAGCTGAAGGTGGTCGCGGGCCAGGAGGTCGTCATCCTGGGCTACCTGCCCATCAAGAACGCCCGGGCCCGGTCGGAGATTGGCGCGCTGCGCGTTGGCGTCCGGGGCGAGGGCGGCTTCCGCGACGTGGGCAAGGTGGGCACCGGCTACACCGCCGAGGACCGCCGCGAGCTGCGCTGGTTGCTGGACGCCACGCGCTCGAAGAAGCCGGCCGCCGTGGATGCGCCCACGAACACGCAGACCGTCTGGGTGAAGCCGAAGTACGTGGCCCAGGTGCGGTTCACGGAGTGGACCCGCGATGGCCGCCTGCGCCACCCCGTCTTCCAGGGCCTGCGCAGCGACAAGCGGCCCCGGGACGTCGTGCGCGAACACCCCGCGCCCACGGAGAGCCCCCGCACCACGAAGGGCACCCGGCGCGCACCGGCCCAGGCCTCCGCGCGCACCGCGACGGCTCCGGTGAAGGCTTCGGGCAGGACGAGCTCGAAGAAGCCCGACGCGGAGGCGCTGCTCACGCACGGCGACCGCGTGCTGTTCCCCGACACCTGCCTCACGAAGGCGGACGTGTTCGGCTACTACCGGGACGTGGCGCCGCTGCTGGTGCCCGTGCTCGCGGACCGGCCCCTGGCCCACCAGCAGTGGCCCGCGGGCATCGCGGCCCCGGGCTTCTTCCGGCATGAGCTGTCCGGCATCCCCTCCTGGATGCCCACGCTGCGCGTGCGCCACGAAGGCAAGTCCCTGCGCCACGTCAACGTGAAGGACGCGGATGCACTGCTGTGGCTCGCCAACCAGTCCGCGCTCACCCTGCACATGTGGCTGAGCCACGCGCCCCGGCTGGCGCAGCCGGACTTCGTGGTGTTCGACCTGGACCCCGGCACCGGCGGCTGGAAGGACCTGGTGAAGGTGGCCAGGCGCCTGCACGCCCGCCTGGACGCGCTGGGCCTCCAGTCCTTCCCGAAGACGTCCGGCAAGCGGGGCCTGCACGTGCTGGTGCCCCTGGCCCCGGGGCACACCTACGCGCGCGCCCAGGCGTTCGCGAACGCACGGGCGGCCGAGCTGGAGGAGGCCCTGGGCGACATCGCCACCACGGAGCGCTCCATCAACAAGCGGGGCGGCCGGCTCTACCTGGACGTGGGACAGAACGCGCGCGGCAAGACGGTGGTGGCGCCCTACTCCCTGCGCGCCGTGGAGGGAGCGCCGTTCTCCGCGCCACTCGACTGGAGCGAAGTGACAGCCCGGTTGGACCCGCACCGCTTCCGTCTGAAGACGCTGCGCAGGCGCCTGGACGCCGTGGGGGACCTGTTCGCGCCCGTGCTGAGCCTGAAGCAGACGCTGCCCGGGGAGTGAGCCGCCGGCTGACGCGCCGCGCCCTGAACGGATGTTTCGCCAAAGCGGTGGGGCGCGTGCTACTGCCCGCGCCGCCATGTCGTCCGTCACCGCAGTGAGCACCGCCGCGAAGTCCGCGCCGCGTTGGAAGATCGCCGTCGCCTACGCCATCTGCTTCCTCACCTGGGGCTCCACCTGGGCCGTCGTGAAGGTGGGGCTGGAGGACCTGCCGCCCCTGCGGTTCGTGGGCACGCGCATGCTCATCGCCGGGGTGGCGCTGCTGCCCTTCGCCCGCTCGCGCGGCGCGACGCTGGGCGGCGGCACCGGGTGGCGCATCGCGGGGATTGGCGTGCTCCAGTTGGCGGTGCCCTTCGGGCTGCTCTTCGTGGCGCAGCAGTGGATTCCGTCGAGCTGGTCCGCGCTCCTCTTCTCCACCTTCCCCGTGTGGCTGCTGCTGGTGGGCCGCGTGCTGCTGCCGGATCAGCCGCTCACGCCGCAGAAGCTCTTCGCGGCGGTCCTGGGACTGACGGGCGTGGTGGCGCTCCAGCACCAGGAGCTGGTGTCGCTGAGCCTGTCCGCGCAGGTGCTGCTCGGGTGCGGGATGACGCTGGGCGCGGCGTCGGTGGTGGCGGTGGCCAACGTGCTGGTGCGCCAGCACATGACGCACGTGCCGCCCCACCTGCTCACGCTGGTGCAGACGCTGAGCAGCGCGGTGCTGCTCTTGGGCGCCTCCGCGCTGTTGGAGTGGAACCAGCCGGCGCACTGGACGCCCCGGGCCCTTGGCGCGCTGCTGTACCTGGCGCTGGGCGGGACGGTCATCACCTACCAGTGCCTGTACTGGCTCCTGCCGCGCATCTCGCTGGCGGCCCTGGGCGCGATGGCGCTCCTGGACACGCTGGTCGCGGTGACGCTGGGCGTGGCGCTCTTGGGCGAGCCGCTCACGCCGTCGCTCCTGGCGGGCGGCGTGCTCATCCTCACCGCGGCGGCCATCGCCAACCGCGAGCCTCCGGAGGCGAAGGTGCCTCCGGAAGCGTCGGCGTAGCGCCCGACCTCAGAACGGCAGCGGCAGGGCGAACGCGGTGCCGTTCTGCGTGCCGGTGCGGTAGCTCTTCGGCGCGCCGATGACGACGGTCGGCGGCGAGCCTCCGCTGCCGGGGACGACCGCGAGCGACTGGCCCAGCGAGCTGCGCTCGGAGCCGTCCCCCACCACCAGGACGAACGGGGACAGCGCGCCCTGCGACTTCGGGCCACCGGCGAAGAGGAACGCCGCGCCTTCGCCATCCGACGCCACCGACGCGCCCGGCGCGCCCACCCACAGGTCCGGCACGCCATCGCCGTTCAGGTC
This sequence comes from Corallococcus sp. CA047B, assembly GCF_003612065.1. Classification (NCBI taxonomy): domain Bacteria; kingdom Pseudomonadati; phylum Myxococcota; class Myxococcia; order Myxococcales; family Myxococcaceae; genus Corallococcus; species Corallococcus sp. CA047B. The sequence continues at coordinate 3,426 of NZ_RAWD01000101.1, read as the reverse complement.
CTTGCCGCCCGCCAGCGACGCGCCGAAGCCCACCGCGCGCGCGCGGTACGTCACCGTCAGCGGCTTCAGGTCCGCGGTGCCGAAGGCGGCCACCAGCTGCTCCCCGGAGGCGGGCCGCAGCGCGTTGAGCTCCGCCACGTTGAAGAGCAGCACCGCCGGCTGGCTCACGCCCTCCACCAGGAAGTTGTTGGCCGTCACCGCGATGAAGTCCCGCGTGTCCCCCAGGAAGCGGCCCGCGCGCGTGCTGGCCACGCCCAGGTTGATCATGTTGAGCGACACCTCGCCGTCACCCGCGATGCGCACCATGGACGCGGCCGTCCGCCCACCGCAGCGGGTGCCGCCCGCGTCGTAGCCGTAGAGCACCACCACGCCGGAGCGCGAGCCGTCCGAGTAGCGCCACGCGACCTCGTCGCAGCCGTCCCCGTTCAGGTCGCCCAGCGACGCGGGCGCGGTGGTCTGCTGCACGGAGGTGGGCCAGGAGTAGACGGGGTCGCACGCGAGGGTGAGCTTCGCGAGCGAGGCATCCTCCGGCGCTCGGCCCAGGAACAGGTCGAAGCCCCTGTCGCGCAGCACGGCCAGGTCCTGCTTGCCGTCGCCGTTGAAGTCGAAGCCGCCCGCCACGCCCCGCCCCAGGGTGGCGCGCTTGCAGCTGGCGGCCGCGGGGTCCGCGCAGCCGGCGATGACGTTCGGCGCGAACACGCGGAAGCCCGGCTTGAAGGTGCCGTCCGCCTGCCCCATGGACACCAGGAGTCCCCCCTGCGACTGGGTGCCCGCCGCCATGCACGTGGTCGAGGTGTAGATGTCCCGGTCGCCCGCGGGAGAACCCGTGCCCGGGATGACCAGGCCCGTGGCGCCCGCCACCATGTCCGGACGCCCGTCGCCGTTGAAGTCCGTGAACGCCACGTCCACGCCCACGTTGCGTCCGCCCACCCACGGAGCGCTCGCGCCCTCGCCGGCCACCGTGGCCTCCGTGGGCTTCGCCGTGTCGAACGTGTACGCGCGGCCCACGTTGAGGTCGTTGCCGTCGCCGTTGGGGCCCGGACCGGAGAAGCCCTGCGCGCCCACCACCGCCATCACGCGGGTGCCCAGCCGGGTCACCGCCACCGACTCACCGAAGCGCTCCATGCTGGCCTTCGTCGTCACCTCCAGGCCACTGCGCGCCCACTCGGCCAGCGTCCCGCCCGCCTTCTGGAAGACGTCCACGCGTCCGGTGAAGGCGCCCTGCGCGGAGGAGGCCCGGCCGGAGAAGCCCGCCAGCACCGTGCCCGAAGGCAACGGCCACGCCACCAGGCCCGAGCCCAGCACCTCCGCCTTCGCCGCGCCGCCCAGCGCCACCTGCGGCTTGTTCTGCACGCTGCCCTTCGCGAGCGTGGCCAGCGGGAACACCAGCACCTTGCCCGCGTTGCCCAGCGACGTCGTGCCCGACATGGCCGTCGCGTACGGCGCGCCCAGCAGCAGCTCCGGTCCCGCCGCGCCATCCACGTCCATCACCGTCCAGCTCCGGGTCGCGGTGATGCTGCGCGCGTCGCCGTAGAGCCGTCCGAAGGCGTCCGCCAGCGGCACCTTCACGGGCTTCCCCGCCGGGTCTCCCGAAGGCGTGTTCCCGCGCAGATCGAACAGGAACGCGCCGCCCGCGTCCACCTGCGCCGCCACGCCGCCCACCTTGCTCAGGTCCGGCGAGTCCGCCCTGTCCGCCATCACCAGCAGCAGCGGAGGACGGCTGCCTTCACCGGCAATCGCGCCCAGGCGCCACGTGCCCTCGTTGTTCAGCGTCTCCACGGCGGTGTTGGACGGCATGACGTACAGGTCCGCGGTGGGACGGAAGCGCGGCGCGGCGTCGCGCGCGAAGTACACGGCCACGCCCATCTGCTGGCCGTCGGTGGTGCCGTCCGCCTTGTAGCGGGTCAGCTTGCTGAGCGACGCCAGGTCCGGGCGGCCGTCGTCGTTGAGGTCCGCCACCACGATGGCGCGCCCCAGCTCCGTGTTGCTGCGCAGCTCGAAGCTGCCATCCACCTTCAGGTCCTGTCCGCCCAGGCGCACCGCCGGGAGGTCCGGGACGGGCTGGCCCTTGGTGAGCAGGAAGATGTCCACCACGCCGCGCCGGCTGATGCCGGAGAGGCTGGACAGGTCGCCCGCGGGCGAGCCCACGAACAGGTCCAGGTCCCCGTCGCCATCCGCGTCCGCGATGGCCATGCCCGTGCCGAAGCCGCCGCGGCCCAGGCCGGTGAGCGCCGGCCGCAAGAGCGCGGGAGGCTGCCCCGCCTTGAAGGTGTAGAGGTACACGGCGCCCGAGTCGCCGATGGTGACGTCCGCGCCCGGCGACGACACCGCCAGGTCCGCGCGCCCATCGCCGTCCAGGTCGCCCGCGGCCAGCATGTCGCCGAAGAGCGCGCCTTCCGTCTCACCCGCCAGCACCCAGGTGGGCTTCGTGGGCAGGCCGGACGCGCTGCCCTTGTAGACGAACACCGCGCCGCCGGTGGGCCGCGCCAGTTCGCTCTCGCGCTGTCCCACCGCGAGGTCCTGGATGCCGTCACCGTCGAAGTCCGCGGTCACCATCGTGGCCACGTCCGTCAGCCGGCCGTGCGCCAGCAGGGGCCGCGACAGTTCGTCCAGCACGCGCACGGCCACCGGGGCCACATCGCCGGTGAAGCGGTCCCGCGCCTCCAGCGTGATGAGGCCGGCCGCGCCCGCCTCCACCACGATGCGCCCGTTCTTCACCGTGCCGGGTCCGGACTTCTTCGTCCACACCACGCTGTCCGTGCCGCCCGCCGTGCCCAGCGGCGCGGACGCGCCCGACGGCACGCCCAGGTACGGCGGGTCGCCCACCAGCTTCGCGGCCTTGCTCACGGTGTACTGGAGCACCGCCGTGTCGCCGGACCGCTGGTCGCTCACGGTGATGAGGTCCAGCGCCTCCGTCGCGCCGGCCGTGTAGACGCCCGTCTCCGAGAGCGTCCCCCCGGACTTGTTGGAGGTGAGCGTGAAGGAGGGCGTGCCCACCAGTCCGTCGATGACGATCTGGAAGCTCGTGCCCGGCCGCAGCGTGGCCTTCGCGGGCGCGACCCCGAAGCCCGCGATGACCTGCACGCGCACGGAGGCGGAGCCGCCGCACTGCTCGTCCACCACCAGCAGCGTGTCTTGCGCCGGCGTGGCGCCCGCGACGAAGCGGTTGCCGCGCACATCGCCGGAGGAGCCGCCCGCTTCCGCCCTGAAGGTGTAGTGACCGCTGCCGCCCGTGGCCGTCAGCGTGGCCACGCCGCCCGAGCGCACCGTCGTCGGCTCCACGGCCAACGTCATGGCCGCCAGGCCTTCACACGGGCCCACGTAGGGCAGCACCACGGCGGAATCCTGCCCGCCCTGGCAGGCCAGGGTCAGGAGCGCGAAGAGGGGGGTCGCGCGGGTGAAACGCTTCATGGGGGTGGCCTCGGG
>NZ_RAWD01000100.1:0-28381 GCF_003612065.1 Corallococcus sp. CA047B | reverse complement strand
CCACCCCGCTGCGCATCGAGCCCGTCTCCGTGCCGGGCTTCGGCTTCGAATTGAAGGACGTGTCCCCCGCCGCCCGCGAGGGTCCCGCGAAGGGTCCCTCCGGGGCGCTGGCGCCGCTCTTGGGCGCGGGCGAGGTGTGGCTCGCGCTGCCCGGGCGGCCCCAGGCGTGGCGTGCCCAGGGGCCTCCGTTCCTCACCGTGCTGGAGCTGTCCCGCCAGGCGGTGGAGCTGGCGCGGGCCGTGGAGCTGGGCGAGGCCCGCTTCGAGTTCGAGCCCGCGGGCGTGCGCCCCGTGCTGACGCTGGACCTGAAGGGGCAACGGGCGAAGACAGGCCCCACCGGCACGTGGTTCCCCTTGGAGCCCGGCGCGCTGCTGTCCGCGCTCTTCCAGTTGGGCGAGGCGCTGGGGCTGGCCTTCGCGGAGGCCCACCGCGTCCAGGTCTCCAACCCGTACCTCGTGGAGCTGACGGAGCGCTGCCGCGAGGGCCTGTCACACCTGAGGGGCGCCCGGAAGCCCCCCGAAGCAGAGGGCGAGGCGCGCGAGCGCAAGAGCGCGCCGGCTCGCGGCGAGTCCCGGCCCCTGAAGGTCCCGGGGCGGCTGCGGCGCCTGCGCTTCGAGAAGCTGTGGGAGCAGCGCGGGCTGGACGAACCGGAAGAGGCGCGGCTGCTCGTGGGCCGGCATGGGCCGGTGTACTGCGCGCCAGGACTGGCGTGCGCGTTCTCACGCAAGGACGGCGCGGAGCTGTGGCGCAGGTCCGCGTCCCTGGGCGTGGCGGCTTCCGCGGATGGCCACGCGGTGGCGGCGGACGGCGCGCGCGTGTTCGGCTTCACCGGCCGGGGCGCGGGCGCGCGCTGGCTGCATGATCACGACGGCATCCCCCTGGGGCCCCTGCTCCTGCGGCAGGACGGGCTGCTCCTGACCTTGTCGGAGGACCGCACCGCGGTGGCCTTCGCGGAGGCCACGGGCCGCGAGGTGTGGCGCCTGGCCCCGCCCCGCACGCAGCGAGGGTGGCTGGCCACGCAGGGCCACCGGGCGCTGTTGTCCACGGACTCGGGCTACCTCTACGGGCTGGACCTGGAGGACGGACAGGTGCGCTACCGGCTGCGCTCGCCCATGCCCTTCCATGGCGCGCCGGTGCCGTGGGGCAAGCGGTTCCTGGCCATCCTGGGGCGCGGCTCGCACTGGGCGATGCTGCTGTCGGACGCGCACACCGGCGAAGCGCTGTGGACGCATGAGCCGGACCTCACCCTGCCCTCCACGCCGCTGCCCATGGGCCCGCGCGTGTTCCTCGCGGGGATGCGCGACGAGGACGGGCTGCTGGTGTGCCTGGACTCGCGCGGCCGCAAGGTCTGGGAGCGCGCGCTGCACCTGGGCCCGGGGCCCTATGCGCTGGCGCCGCTGCCGCGCGCGGTGGTGGTGACGAGCGCATCCGGGGCCGCCGCCCGCGTGTCCCTGTCCGGACAGGTGGACTGGCGCGTGGGGGCCGCGGGGGAGCCACTCATCGCGGCGCTGCCGGCACGCACCGCGCGGGACGTGACGCTGGTGGCGGGCGAGGTGGTGCGCGCGGTGGATCCTCGCGGCGGACAGGTGCTCGCGGAGGTGCGCGCGGGGGTGGGGCTGGTCGCGCTCCAGGCCGACGTGCGCCTCAACCTCTACTTCCTGGACGACGCCGGCACGCTGGCCGCGTACCGGCTGGGGTCCCACTTCGCCGTCGTCGAATAGCGACGGCGAAGCGCGCTGCTGCTCCGAAGGGCTTACTCGCCCTTCTTGGCGGAGGCCTTGGCCGGGTCGATCTCCTCCTCCGGCCGCTCCTCCTGCGTGGCGCCTTCCCACGTCTCGTTGGCACCCAGCTTCCACTCCGACGGCACGTCCAACTTCCACACGTAGGTGGAGTTGGCCTGGCCGCCGGACGCCGCGTGCGAGCCGACGTTGATGGTCATCTCCAGCTTCGCCACCTCCGCGGGCAGCAGGTCCAGGTCGTAGTGGCCCAGGACCATCTGCGGGGGGAACTCCGCGATGAGGCGCTCGGGGTAGTCGATCTTCATCGACGGATCCGCGCCGCGCATCTCGCCCAGCAGCTTGCCCTTCGCGTCGGTGAGCTTCCACACCGTGTCGAACGAGGCGCTGGTGACCATCTTCTTCACCTTGCCCTCCTCCTTCTCCACCCGCTGCGCACCCCAGAGCGCCAGCTGCAGACGGATCTGCGGCTTGCCCATCACCATCACGACGTCGGAGCTCACGATGTCCAGGCGCATGCCCTTGTCGCTCGCGGTCCACACCGGGCGGTATTTGCCCTCGCGCAGGCTGTCGAACTGCTTGCGCGCGTACTCGTAGAACGCCTTGCGATCTCCGGCGCGAGCGTCCTTCTTCTCGCCGCCGGCCGACTCCCGCTTCTCCAGCTCCTGGAGGTAGTTGTCGAACTTCGTGTTGCCCTCGAAGCGCGTCAGGTGCGCGTCGATGTCCTCGAAGTACGTCTTGAAGAAGGGCTTCAGCTCATCCCGATAGGAGGCCTCGTCCGGGTTGGTGCGCATCCAGCCCACGCGCTCCAGATAGACGGACTGGATGCGGCGGAAGTCGGCATCCCGCTCCGCCTCCTTCGTCCGTGCGGCGGAAGTGCGGTAGCTCGTCACCGCGGCGACAATCACCAAGGCGATGAGAACAATGAATCCGAAGTAGCGCTTCACGCGTCAGGCTCCTGTGCGTTCGGGCAGGCAATGATATGAGCCTGCATCATCGTGCTCCACGCCGGGGGAATCCAATCGTTCACCGTGCCTCTTCCACTCGAGGAAGGGGAGCTGCTGGGAAACCCCCAGATCGCCTGGCAGGCCTACGGGAAACCGTCGGATGGCAAAGCGGTGGTGGTGCTGCACGACCTGTCTCATTCTCATCAAGCGCTGGACCCTCGGTCGGACGCTCCGTATCAGCCCTCCGGCTGGGGCCATGAGCTCATCGGCCCCGGCAAGGCGTTGGATCCGGAGGTGACGCCGGTGCTCCTGCCCAACCTCTTGGGCAGCCCGTTCGGATCCACGTCGCCCATCACCGTGGAACCCAACTCCGGCGCGCCCTGGGGCAAGGCGCTGCCGCCGCTCACCGTGCTGGACATGGCGCGGGGCGTGTCCGCGTTCCTGCGGGCCCAGGGCCTGACGCACGTGCGGGCCCTGGTGGGCGTGGGCCTGGGCGGACTCGTCGCGCTGCGGCTGGCGGCGCTGTTCCCGGACATCGTGGACAGCGTGGTGGTGCTGGGCGCGGCGCGAGCCCTGCCGGAGGGTCTGCGCGAGAAGCTGGGCCTCACGTCACAGGTGCTGCGCATGGCGCCCGACAACGAGGACACCCCTCCCCTTCGCGAGCGCGCGCCCAACAAGACGCTGTCGCGGCTGCGGCTGGACTACCTGCGGCTCCTGTACGGGCGCGACCACCTGGGCTCGGCGTATCCGGACAGCGCGACGGCGCAGGCGGCCCTGGAGGCAGAGGCCGCGTCGTTCGCGGACACGTTCGACCCGACGGCGTGGTCGCTGTTGTGCTCGGCGTACGCGGGCTGCGACTTGACGGACACGTTCGCGCAGATCCGCGCGCGGGTGCTCCTGCTCACGGGTTCGACGGACGCGCTGGCGCCGGCGGGCCGCGTGCGTGACACGTACCACCTGCTCACGGCGTCCGGAGTGCAGGCGCGCTTCGTGGAGCTGCAGGGGCCGGGCGATCACGGCACCCTGCTGGCGGACGCGCACCGGCTGCGCGGCCCGGTGCAGGACTTCCTGCGCTGGCGCTGACGGCCTAGCGCGCCAGGTGCTGGGGCGCGACGAGCCGGGCCCTGAGCGCGCCCACGAGCATCCCGATGGCGATGTCGTTGTTGCCGCCGTGCGGGATGATGATGTCCGCGTGGTGCTTGGACGGCTCCACGAAGCCCATGTGCATGGGGCGCACGTGGCGCAGGTACTGGCCCACCACGTGGTCGAAGTCGCGGCCGCGGTCCTTGATGTCGCGCGTGAGGCGGCGAAGGATGCGCAGGTCGTCGTCCGCGTCGACGTAGATCTTCACGTCCATCTCGTCGCGCACCTCCTTCATGTGCAGCACGAGGATGCCCTCGATGAGGATGATGTCCCCGGGGTCCACGCGGTGCGTGTGCGGCTGGCGGCCAGACGTGACGAAGTCGTAGACGGGCTTCTGGATGGCCTGCCCCGCCTTCAGGGCGCGCAGGTGGCTGACGAGCAGCTCGATGTCGAACGCGTCGGGGTGGTCGAAGTTCACCTCCCGCCGGTCCGCCAGGGACATGTCCTTCAGGTCCCGGTAGTACGAGTCCTGATCAATGAAGGCGACCCTGCAGTCGGCGAGGGCCTCACGCACCTTGCGGGCCACCGTTGTCTTACCGGATGCGGTGCCGCCCGCGATGCCAACGACGAGGGGTGACGACATGCGGCGGGCAGTACCCCACCAGACAGGTGGGCGCAAGGATCCGTTGACCCTCCGACATCCCGTCCGCCTTATCCGCGCCGCAAGAGCCCTCGCCCCTGCCCTTCCGCGAGCGCCGCCGGGGGCACCTCCCCCACCGGGAGCGGGCCGTCTCCCAGCGCCCACAGCCCGTCCGCCACCCCTGGCGGCAGCGTCACGACCTCGAAGCCCTGCGCCCTGCGACGGATGGCGAAGCGCCACGGGCCCGGGCCCGGCCGGGCTGCCACCTGTGCCAGGGCTTCCAGGCCGGACACCTCCATTGCACCGCACGCCCACGCACGGCCGGTGAGGTGCCGTCGCAATGCGCGTGTGGCGAAAACCAACTCCGTCAGGTCCGCCGGGAAGGAGCCCAGGCGGACGTCCTCGGCCAGGGCCACCTGCCCAGGCGCCGGGGCTGGGGGCGCCTGGAGGAAGGCGTGCGGCAACATCATCTCCAGCGACAGCGCGGCGGCCAGACCATCCGACGCGGAGGCCATCACGCGCTTGCGGGCCCAGGACGCGAACGCGTGCGACAGCGACTTGCCCAGCCCGTCGAAGAGCGCCCGGTACTCGCGCGAGCGGGTGAAGGACTCCAGATCCGCCGGCGTGGCCGCGAGCAACAGGCGCGTCAGCGGCCAGTCCTTGTCCAGTTGCTCCGCCACCACCGCGAGCCGGAAGTCCCGGTCCGCGCGCGAGCCCTCCGGATCCTCGTCTTCCGCGGCGGGCGTGACGCCGTGGCCCACGTCGAACAGCACCCACGGCCGGCTCTCCGCCTTGAGCGCGGGCACGGGCTCGCGCGACGCGGGGATCTCAAGGGGCGGCCGGGACTCCTTCGGCACCAGGGCGCGCAGGCGGCGCAGCGAGGCGAGCGCCACCTCCGGCGGGTGACCATCTCCCTCGAAGGTGACGGCGCGCAGGCGGGTACAGCGGGGAAGCACCTCGGCCAGCAGCTCGAACAGCTCCTCGCGCACCGGCTGCGTGTGGTCATCCACGTAGAAGGACCGGGGTCCCCGGCGCGTCACCACTCCGCCCGCGAGGTGGATCTCCACGACCTGATCTAACGGGAAGCCGTCCAGCCCCGAGCGCAGCGGCAGGCCCGCGGAGAGCTGGTGGCTGAAGAGGTGCCCCAGGTCCAGGAGCAGCGGCAGGCCCGTGCGCGCGTGCAGCTTCGCCATGAAATCCAGCGCGTGCATCCCACCGCGCGTGGCGAGCACCGCGGGGTTCTCCACCACCAGCGGGACGCTCAGCCCCGCCTGGATGTGGAGCGCGTGCGCCGCGCAGTCGCGCAGGCCCGCTTCGTTGAACGGCGGCGTCACGTACAGATAGCCCGGGAAGGGCTGGCCGCCTGCGTGCCACCAGCCGACGTCGTTGCCCACCCAGGGACTGCCCACCGCCTTCGCGTGCGCGTCCAGTTCGGCCAGCGCGGACGCGGGCTCCAGCTCCGGCCCGTAGAGGTTCAGGTGCACCGGGTGGAAGAGCACCGGCACGTCCACGCGCCGTCGCCACATCTCCGGGAAGAGCGTGGCCTGGGCCCTCGCCTCCTCCAGCGCGATGGGCGCGCTGTACTCCACGAAGTCGAAGAGCCCGGGGGCCGTGTCCAGCAACCGGTACGGATGCGGCACGTCCGAGGCGCTCAGGTTGCTGCTCAGTCCCAGCCCCATCCAGGGCAGCGTCCACGATTCCGATGCAGGGCGCGTCATGGGCACACCCTAACCAGCCCGGGCCCCACGTGGCGCTAGCGTTCTGGCGGGACCCGCTCCGCCCGCGTGTCCTGGGGGGTCACCAGCCGTCCGTCCGCCGCACGCACCTCCAGCCGCCTCAACGGCAGGCCGTGCGCCTTGTCGCGCATCACCGTCCGCTCCTCACCCTCCTGGAAGCAGTTCTCCAGGCCCCATTCGCCCAGGGCGATGAGGATGGGAAAGAGGCGCTGGCCCTTTGGCGTCAGCACGTACTCCTGCCAGGCGCTGCCGTCCGACGCGGGCTGGACCTCCAGGATGCCGTGCGCCACCAGATGGCGAAGGCGCTGCGACAGGATGTTCTTCGCCATGCCCAGGCTCTTCTGGAACTCACCGAACCGGCGCAGGCCGAGCTGAGCGTCCCGGATGATCAGCATCGACCACCAGTCACCGATGACGTCCAGCGACCGGGCCACCGGGCACGCCGCCCCTTCCATGCTCGTCCGCTTCATCTCCGCCTCCTTCCAGCCCCCGCTTCCCAGGGGAAAAGGTCCTTCTGGTTGCATAACGAAACCACCGCGTTTAGTCATTCCTCGTTCGGTTTCATCATGAAACCAATTACACCGGAGGCACGACGATGCGGCTCAAGGGAAAGACGGCGCTGATCACGGGCGGCAATAGCGGTATCGGGCTGGCGACGGCGCGACTGTTCGTGGCGGAGGGGGCTCGCGTGGCCATCACCGGGCGCAACAAGGAGACGCTGGACGCGGTGGCGAAGGAGCTGGGCGCGAACGTGCTGGCGGTCCAGGCGGATGCCACGGATCCGGCGGCGCTGGAGCGCGCGGTGGCGGCGACGGTGGCGCGGTTCGGGGGCCTGGACATCGTGTTCGCGAACGCGGGCATCGCGGCGGTGACGCCCGTGGGCAAGACGTCGCAGGAGACGTTCGAGTCCATTCTCGGGACCAACGTCACCGGCGTCTTCTTCACGGTGCAGGCCGCGGCGGCGCACCTGAAGGCCGGCGCGTCGGTCATCCTCACCAGCTCCGTGCACAGCGAGTTGGGGATGCCGGGGTACTCCGCCTACGCAGCGAGCAAGGGCGCGCTGAAGGCGATGGCGAGCGTGTGGGCCTCGGAGTTCGCGCCCCTGGGCATCCGGGTCAACGTCGTGTCGCCGGGCGCGACGCGCACGCCCATCTGGGACGCACAGGCGCCCAACCCGGATGCGTACGCGCAACTGGACAAGGCGCTCTCATCCACCATTCCCCTGGGCCGCATGGGTGAGCCGGAGGAGATCGCGAAGACGGTGCTGTTCCTCGCCTCCGATGACGCGTCGTACGTGCACGGGCAGGACATTTTCGTCGATGGCGGCATCAACGGCGCGCCGGCGGGTCTGCCCTTGCTTCGCGCCTCCCGGTAGGGCTCGGGGACCGCTTGACGTCGACGCCATCGCGGAGACGTCCTGGCAACCGCCGCCGCCAGCACCGCTCCGCGTGGACGCAGGAAGTGGACCTGCGCCCCTTCAAGGCGTCGTTCCAGGCAGGACGTCCCGCGCCCTGCCCGTCGCGCTCAGGGCTTCGGCTGCTGCCGCGCGGCGGCCTCGCGCGCGGCTTCGAGCACGTCGTCCACCGCGGACTCCACCGCGTCGCTCACCAGGGCCGGCGCGGACGTGCGCCAGCGCGCGAGCGACGCTTCGTGCATCGCCTCCGGATCCTGGAGCCGCGCGTCCGTCTCCGGCGCGACCTCCGCGATGCAGTCCGGGCACACGCCTTCCAGCGCCCGCGACCACACTTCCAGGTGCGTGGTGATGAGCACGCCCTCCATCGCCAGGGCCTCGCGCAGACCCCGCCGACCCGCGCCGCGCATCTGCGTGCCGTGCACCCGATCCAACATCGTCCGCATCCACGCAGCCACCGCATCGGGTCGCGGACACGTCTGCCTGCCACATACCCGGCACGTCGTCTGCCAGGGCTGTCCTTCCAATGGATTCATCGCGTCGCGCTCCTCGCAGCCCCGGTCCTGTTCCGCTTTAGCAAGCCCCCCGCCCCCACGCACGTAGACGTGAGGCGCAGAGAATGCGGAGAATCCTTCCCCCCATTCCCCGCCCGAGGTGGCCCTTGTCCCGAGCCGAGATCGACGAGTCGCACGCACAGTTCCGTGGAGCATGGAGGCTGTTCGCGCTGGGCTTGTCCGGTGGGGAGGTGGTGGAGCGGGCGGAGGTGATCATCACCGCGGGGCACGTGTCGTGGTCCCTGATGAACATGGCGTTCCTGCCGAAGCCCGCGGAGACGGAGGCCGACCTGGAGCGCGCCGTGGACTCGGCCGCGCGCTACTTCGCGCAGGGGCCACATGGCTGGGCCTTCACGCTGACGCCCGACTGGCTTTCGCCCGCGTTGAGGGACAAGGCGGACGCGGTGCTCGCCTCCCGGGGACTCAAGCCCGGCATGTTCATGACGGGCATGGTGGCGGACCGCCTGCTCGCGCCGGTGCGGCCGCCGCCGAAGCTCGACGTGCGGCCGGTGCGGGACGCGTGGGGCTACAACGCGATCGCCGACGTGAACGCCGCCGCCTACGACATGCCGCAGGTGCTGGGGCGTGAGGCCCTGGCCGCGCCGGGCATCTTCGGACCGGAGTGCCGGGCCTTCGTCGGCTGCCATGACGGGGCCCCGGGAACCACCACTGCGGCGCTGCGCGTGGACGGCCTCATCTACGTCGCGCTCGTGGCCACGCTGCCCGAGCACCGCCGCCAGGGCTCCGCCGAAGCCGTGCTGCGCCATGCCCACACGGAGGCCAGGCGGGCGTGGGGCCTGGAGCGCACGGTCCTGCATGCCACTCCCGCCGGAGCCCCCATCTACCGGCGCATGGGCTACCGGGACGTGACGGGCTTCGTCTCGTACTTCGCCCCGGCGAAGGGTGCCTGAGCACCCTTCCTGGCCTGCTCTCCGTCCAGGGGAGCAGTGAGCGTCCTCCCCACAGGAACCTCTTCTCCAAGAGTCTTCCAGCCAACGACGCACTGCCCTGAAGCCGGGGCCTGGGGGTTGGAAACAGTGGCGGAATGCCTAGCTTGGGCCGGCTCCCCCACCCCAACACCCTGGACCTCTTCCGTGGCGATCCCCGCTCGCAACGACGTTCGTCCCCCTGCCTTCTCGCTCCCCGCGCTCCTCGGGGCAGCCCTGCTCCTGACCACGGCGTCCGCGCACGCGCAGTCCGTACCCACGCCGCTGGAGGACAACCGCACCATCACGCTGGGCTACATCGACATCGCGTATGAGCTGGGCGGCATCATCGACCCCACGCTGCAACCCGGTGGCACCAGCAACGCACGTCCGAACTGGTTCACCTTCGCGCCGCACGCGTCACAGGCCGGCGGCAAGGGCATGTACAGCGCGGCGCTGGCCCGGCACTTCATCGCGGCGGCGCGGCTCCAGCCGTCGCTGTCGCTCACGAACGCGTTGGACCGCCTGGGACTGAGCGGTGTGCTGCGGCTCCGGCTCCAGGAGTTGTCCCTCCAGCTCATCGCGCAGGGCCTCTCCGCCGACGCGGCCGCGGCGCTGAGCGTGATGACGAGTTCACTCAACGTCGGGGCGCTCACGGATGTGCGCACCCTGCTCGCCACCGCGTCGCGCCTGGGCGCGCTGTACGCGAGCGCGCCGGGCCTGCTGCCCCTCGACAAGGTCGAGGTCATCGTCGTCACGCTGGAGCGCACGCTGCACGAGGGCAACCTCGCCATCTACAACGACATCGGCGGGTCGGCGCGCCTGTACCTGGACTGGCGCGCTGCGGCCACGGGCCCCATCACCCCCGCGCGCGTGCTCACCGAGTTCACCCTCGTGGACGCCATCAACTCGGAGGCACAGCAGGCGTACACCTACGCGCTGGCGCACGCGGAGGACAGCCCCCGTCCCACCCGCATGGATTTGATCTTCCCCGGCCTGCACTGGAAGAGCCTGCTGGTGGCCGCCTTCGCCGTCTACGAGGAGGCCCGGCTCGCGCCCACGCCCGCGCGCCGCGACGCGCTCATCGCAATGGGCACCAACTTCGTCGCGTGGCGCGAACAGCTTGACCAGGCCCAGCCCGTCTTCACGCCCCCGGGTTCGCCCACCGACGAGGTGTCCCGCGCCGGGGTGCTCCAGGCGTTGACACCGCTCCTGATGACGGACTTCGGAACGGTGCGGTGGACGTACGCGGACTACGCCTATGCCCAGCCGGACCGCGACGGCAACCCGCTCACCTCCCCTCCGTCCGAGTACAGCTGGGCGGATTTCTGGGATCGCTGGAACGGCATCCTCTTCGCGTTCGACGCGTCCTACGCCCGGCCCTCGGAGCTGTGGGTCATGCCGGAACCCCTCACGGATCCGCTGGGCTGACAGACAGCCACGCAACCTCTCCGGGCTTGCTTGACTGGCGCGGGGGGCGTGCGGGAGCGTGCATTCCCGATGAGTCCCCTGCCCGGTGGTCCGTTTGAACCCGCCCGCACTGCCTCCGCGGACACTCCGTCCGCGCCGGGCACGGGTGCACTGAAGGACCCCACCCAGTTTCCGCTTCCGGCCGACGAGGCCAGCATGTCCGCGCAGACCCGCTTGCAGGTCCTGCGGGAGATGATGGCCGAGGCGTTCCTGGCGCTCGACGCGCAGGGGAACATCCATGAGCTGAACCACCGCGCCGCGTCCCTGCTGGGTCTTCCGCATGGGCGCTGCGAGGGGCTGACGCCGTGGGCGGCGCAACCGGCGCTGGCCGGCACGCCGCTGCATGAGCGCCTGCTGGACGCGCTCACCACGCGCGAGCCGGCGCGGTTCCTGTCGGAGTTGCCGTCCGGGGTGTGGCTGGAGGTGTCGGTGCGCCCCGTGGGGGGCGAGACGTGGGTGCTGGCCACGGACATCACCCGCCGGCAGCGCGCGGAGAACGAGGCCGCGCGCACCGACGAGCGCTTCCGGCAGTTGGGCGAGCGCTTCCAGGTGGCGCTGGAGTCCGCGCAGATGGCCGTCTGGGAGACGAACCTCGTCACCGGACAGGTGTTCCGCTCGGAGGGGCATGATCGGCTGTACGGGTATCCGCAGCCGCTGGCGGAGTGGACGCACGAGCGGTTCCTCGCGTCGCTGCACCCGGACGACCGGCCGGCGGTGGAAGCGCAGGTGTCGTCCATCTTCCACAACGACGTGCTGTCGTACTCCTCCACGTTCCGCACCCACTGGCCGGATGATTCGTGGCACTGGCTCAACAGCCGGGCGCGCGTCATCCGCGACGCGAACGGCCGGGTGATGGTGGTGCGGGGCGCCATCCTGGACATCACCGCGCTGAAGGAGACGGAGGAAGCGCTGCAGGAAGCGGTGCGCACGCGCGACGACTTCCTGTCGCTGGCGAGCCACGAGCTGCGCACGCCGCTCACGTCGCTGCGCCTCCAGGTGGATCTGGTGCGCCGCCTGGCGCAGGTGTCCCCCAACGAGCCCCTGGGGTCCGCGAAGGTGACGGGGCGGTTGGAGTCCTCGGACCGGCAGTTGAAGCGGCTGGGCGCGCTGCTGGACAACCTGCTGGACGTCAGCCGCATCCGCACCGGCAAGCTGGACTTCGAGCTGATGTCCGGAGACCTGGCGACGGTGGTGGAGGACCTGGCCGCGCGCTTCGCGGACGAGGCGAAGCAGGCGGGTGTCGAACTGGAAGCCCGCGTGGAGGGGCCGGCCCCGTGCCGGTTCGACCGGCTGCGCATGGAGCAGGTGGTGAGCAACCTCATCGCCAATGCCCTGCGCTACGGCCGGGGCACGCCGGTGCGGGTGTGGCTGCGCCAGCAGGACGGCGAGCTGCGGCTCACCGTGCGCGACAGCGGCCCGGGGGTGCCCGCCGCGGAGCGCGAGCGCATCTTCCAGCGCTTCGCCCAGGCGCAGGGCTCCGCGCGCACGGGCGGTCTGGGCCTGGGGCTCTACATCGTGCGGCAGATATTGGAAGCGCACGGCGGGCGCGTCTGGGTGGAGGAAGCGCCCGGCGGCGGCGCGGCGTTCGTGGTGACGTTGCCCGTGGACGCGGCGTAGCCGCCTTCAGCGCGCGAAGTACTTCCCTCCGTCCCCTGGAAGTTTCGACGCGACGTCGAGGACCCCGGGCTTCGACAACTCCACCGGGATCCGGTGGACGGAGCGCCCCACGCTGTTCTCCGTCACGAACAGCGTGTAGTGCCCCAAGGGCAGCGAGCTGAACTCGAAGACATCGCTTCCGGATTGGATGATGCCGGAGTCGATCCGCTCGGGTCGGCGCTCGAGGACGTCGAAGTCGGCGTCGATTCCATTCACCACCAGCGCGTCCATCTCGAGCGTCGTCGCGGGCAGGGCAACGTCCCCCTGCGCGAGCACGACGTCGTACCACTCGCTGGCCCAGGGCAGCGTCACGCGCACCGAGGCCGGTCCCGTGCGGGCCCGCAGCTCCACCTGGAGTGTCTCGCCCGGGGCGCCCACGAACCGCCGGGGAAGGAAGACCCGCCGCGGGGGCCGGGGCCAGCTCGACGGCTCACGGCCATCGGAGACCTTCAGCACGCAGTCCTGTCCGCTGGGAGCGTGCAGGGTGAAGCGTCCTTCCGCATCGGACTTGAGTTCCGAAACAACGCGTCCCTTGCACCAGGACTCCACCGGGTAGCCTTCGAGCGGCCGGCCTCCCGCGTCCACCACGGAGCCCTGGACGCGGGCATCCGGCACGAGCCGCAAGCTCACCGTTTCCTGATCCGCACCCAGCGGTTGCATGGCGGTCCCCGCTTCCGCGTCGACGATGACGACCCCGGCGTCGCGCGGGACGTGCGCCATCACGAACCGGCCCTCCGCATCCGTCAGGGCACGCGCCAACGTGCCCTGAGCCGAGGGGAGGTTCAGCTCCCTCGTGAAGAGGAGGGACACCTCGTGCCCGGGCGCGAGAGGCCGTCCATCCGCGTCCAGGACCTGTCCCCGCACCGTGCGCCCGCGCTCCAGGACGATGTCGGGCAGGACGGTGCGCGGGGACTGAAGGGTCTCCACCACGAGGCGCAGGGGCGCGAAGTGCTTCGCCTCGAAGATCAGCTCCACGGGCGGCGACGCGACTCTTGGAAGCGTGAAACGCCCTTCGGGATCCTCGAACGTCGTCCCGAGCACCTTGAAGCGGCCCACCGGCCTACCGTCGGGCGCCAGCACCCGGCCCTCAAGGGCACTCTCCTCGACCTTGAAAGTGGGGAACGACAAGGACACGTCCCGGGCATCGGCGGCGACCTCCACGACCTCCTGGGAACCGCTCAGGCGCATCCGCTGGGGACCTTTCAGCAGGCGCTCCATCGCGAAGCGTCCCTGCGCATCGGTCACCGCCTCGGTCTGACTCCTGGGGCCTCCCTCCTTCGCCACCCCCGACTCCGCGAAGAGTCGGATGCCTCTCAGGGGACGTCCGTCCGGACCGACGACTCTTCCCTGAAGGGCCTCACGTTCCTTGAAGCGCTCGAAGCTCAGCACCACCTCCTGCGCCTGCCCTGGCACCACCGTGAACTCCGCGGCGGAGGTCCACCAGGTGGAAGGCCAGGGCGCGTACGAGGTCGCCACCCGGTAGCGCCCTGGACGAAGCCCCTCGTAGATGACCACCCCGTCCGCGGAGACACGGTTCTAGGAGGGCTCCCTTGCGTCGAGCTGCTCCAGCTCCGTGTCGTAGATGTTCATCGGCCGGCCGTCCGGCGCCACGGCACGCACCCGCAGCCTGCCCGGCGCGGTGAAGGTGACCTTGAGCTCACGGGGCAGTGAGTCGAAGGCCTGCCGAATCCAGGGGAAGCCCATGCGCTCGGCGATCAAGACACCCCGCCCCCGCCCCACGCCCTCGAAGTTGAAGCGGGCTTGCTTGTCGCTGACCGCGGTCAGTCGGGGCGCGGTCTCATCCTCGGGGACCCAGGCGAGCCGCGCGTCCACGACCGGCGCGCCGAAGTCATCCACCACGAACCCCGACACCGTGCCTCCCGGCTGGAGTGTCATCGTCACGGTCGCCGGAGGGTCGCGTCCGAGCCGCACATCCGTGTCCACGAAGGACTGGTGGCCCGGGGCCCTGGCCGAAACGATGTACCAGCCAGGAGGAAGCCGGAACTGGCCCCTGCCGCTTGGGTCCGTCACGCCAAAGAGGGCCGAGGCGTGGTTCTCACGTGCCGACCGCGCACTGAAGACGACGCCGGACAGGGGCTGTCCCTCCACGTCCTGCGCCACGATCTTGAGGGCTACCTTGAGGGGAGCGTCCTTCGAGGCACGCGCCCCGGACGACTCCGGCGTCACCGGGACCTGGGACGCAGTGCCCACACACGATGCGCTCGCGGACGCGAGCACCGCCACCACGAGCCCCACCCAGCTCCATCGCATGCGCCCACGCTAGCAGGCGCCCGCGCGAGCATGGAACGGTCAGCCGAAGCGCTCGCGGAACGTGCGCAGGTTGGGCCCCTGCCCGTCGCGCTCATAGACCGCGAACACCACGCGGCTGAACGCCCCCTGCATCGTCTCCAGCCCACGAGCGAATGCCTCCGCCGCGTCGCGCGGGTTGTTGCGGAACGCACCGCAGCCCCACGCGCCCAGGATGAGCGTGCGGTGCCCGTGGTGCGCCGCCACCTGGAGCACCTTGAGCGCCCGGTCGAACAGCACCTCTCGCAGCTTCAGCGCGACCTCTGGATCCTTCACCGGCAACTGCTTCGCGTTGGGCGCGGGCGCGGTGAGCACCGACACCGGGAAGGGACGCTCCAACAGGTCGTAGCGCTCGTTGCGGAAGAACGGCACCTCGGGCGAATACAGGAAGTGGTCCGTGTACAGCGGCGAGAGCACCTTGCGGTTCACCTCGTAGTACTCCGGCCACTTCAAGAGGCACGCGTACAGCGCCGAGCACCGAGCCAGGTCCTCCTCCTGCGCCTTCGCGCCCGTGAGAAAGCCGCCGCCTGGATTCACCGCCGACGCGAAGTTGAGCGCGAACACGTTCCGCACGCCCTCCAGCTCCACCAGCCGGCGCGCGGCATCCCCCGTCTTCTCCGAGGTGACTTCGATGGTGTAGCTGCTCACCGGCTCCGGACGCGTGAGGTGTGCGAAGTCCCCGGGGCGCACCAGCACGGTGCCCTGGACCGCGTGCGCCACCGCATCGCGGATGGACACCTCGCGTCCGGACAGCGGCACGTAGGTGCCCTGGTCGGTGATGCGAAGCGTCTCCTCCGCGATCTTCGTCAGGGACATGGCGTCACTCGCAGCCGATGCGCTCGGGGGCCACCGCGACGTCGTCGATCCACGTCTCCGACGCGGAGTCGCCGTGCGGGTGCACGAAGCCGTAGCCCACCGCGAAGTTGCTGAACGGCCGCATGCCCACGTTCGGGAAGTCGAAGGCCTGCTTCCCATCCACCCAGACCTGCGCGTGGCCCTTGGTGTCCGCCGCCTTCGTGCGCTGCACGCCCCACTCGATGCAGACCCAGCGGTTGGGCGACGTCGTCACCGTCAGGTCGTCCTGGTAGTTCCAGCCCGTCCCCTGGATGCCACTCCAGTCATCCAGCGCGAAGCCACCGTTGACCATGCCCTGCAGTTCGATGCCTCCGAACGCGGCATCGCTGGGCGAGAAGAGGATGAAGTACGTGCCCATCACGTCCTGCGGCGCCGCGCGGTTCAGATACACGTACGCGCGCGCATAGAGCGCCGTGCCGAACGTGGGGATGTCCTTGCGCAGGTGCGCGATGGTCTGCGGATCCTCCTCCTCGCCCAGGGGGAACTCGTTGTGGCCTGCCTCCGTCACCACGTGCAGCGCGCCGCTGCCGGAGCGGGTGCGCGTGCTGTCGATGGTGATGGTGGCGTTGTGCTCCTCGTCCGGGATCTTCCAGCCGTTCAGCTCGTTTTCGAAGTTCTCGCAGAGGATGGCGGAGGCCGGGCACTTGCTGCCCGTGTTCGTCCCCGCATCCGTCCCGGCGTCGGTGCCCGCGTCCGTCGTCCCAGCGTCGGTGCCCGCGTCCGTCGTCCCAGCGTCGGTGCCCGCGTCCGGCTCAACCTTCGGACCGTCGTCACCGCAAGCGGACAGCGCTCCCACCGTGAGGGATGCCACCATCAACACCACCGCAGGAATCGAGCGCATGCGTCCTTCCGAGGAAAGCGCCGCGAGCCTCGCGCTGCTGCCTTGCGAACCCGGGGCGTGGCGCAGTCCTAGCACGGGTCCCTGTCCTCCCGGGAGTGACGTCCGGCGGACCCGGGAGCGGGTCCGCCACGCTCGGACAGCAGGGCCTCGCGCGCACATCCCCACCCCTTCGCGCGAGGCACCCTGCTTCCTGCGAGCGTCTTGCTACTCGCAGCCGATGCGCTCGGGGGCCACCGCGACGTCGTCGATCCACGTCTCCGACGCGGAGTCGCCGTGCGGGTGCACGAAGCCGTAGCCCACCGCGAAGTTGCTGAACGGCCGCATGCCCACGTTCGGGAAGTCGAACGCCAGCGTCCCGTCCACGTAGACCTGCGCGCGACCCGTGGTGTCCGTCGCGTTCGTGCGCTTCACCGCCCACTCGATGCAGGTCCAGCGGTTGGGCGACGTCGTCACCTTCAAGTCGTCCTGGTAGTTCCAGCCCGTGCCCTCGACGCCGCTCCAGTCATCCAGCGCGAAGCCGCCGTTGACCATGCCCTGCAGCTCGATGCCTCCGAAGCTCCCTTCCTTGGGCGAGAAGAGGATGAAGTACGTGCCCATCACGTCCTGGGGCGCCGCCCGGTTCAGGTACACATACGCACGCGCGTAGAGCGCAGTGCCGAACGTGGGGATGTCCTTGCGCAGGTGCGCGATGGTCTGCGGATCCTCCTCCTCGCCCAGGGGGAACTCGTTGTGGCCCGCCTCCGTCACCACGTGCAGCGCGCCGCTGCCGGAGCGGGTGCGCGTGCTGTCGATGGTGATGGTGGCGTTGTGCTCCTCGTCCGGGGTCTTCCAGCCGTTCTGCCCGTTGTCGAAGCTCTCGCAGATGTACGCGGAGGCCGGACACTTGCCGGTGGCCTCGCCGCCGGTGCCCGCATCCGTCGGCCCCTCATCCGTCTTGTCGCCGCAAGCCGACAGCGTGCCAACCGCGAGGGAAGCCATCATCAACGCCAGTGCCGAAGTCGAACGCATGAGTCCTTCCGGAGAGTGCGTCGCGAGCCTCGCGTTGTCGCATCGCGGACTCGGGACGTGATGCAGTCCTAACACGGCCCCCCGTCCTGCTTGGACTGGGGCCCGGCAGACCCCGGGACCCAGCAAGCGGCCAGGCCCGAACGACGAAGAAGGGAGGCCCCGCGGGACCATACGGCTGTCGCCCAGTGATGGATGCGCGCGCCCCGCGATCACAAGTGCTCACTAGCAGCGCCCCACCCTGCCCGACAGGTGCACGTTGCCGTTTTGGCTCGTACTGCTTTCCATGTGAAGGGCTGGTGTCAGGGGACTCACCCTCGCGGGCAACACTGCGGCACCGGGGTGGGAGCAGGTGGGGTTTCCGGCAGCGGGGAGAGTTGCGGCATGGCAGAGGCCTTCAGACTCACGGTCGTCGCGCCCACGGCCGACGAGGCGCCCTCCGGCCGTGACGAGCCGCACCAGGCCCACCTGCCGCCCACCGGTTCGGTGGCGCTCGTCTTCACCGACATCCAGGGGTCCACGCGGCTGTGGGAGCGCTGTGGCACGAGCATGCGCGACGCGCTGGAGCTGCACGACGGCGTGCTGCGCGCCCTCCTGCTGGGGACGGACGGCTATGAGGTGAAGTCGCAGGGCGACGCCTTCATGGTCGCCTTCGCCTCGCCGGTGGAGGCGGTGCACTGGTGTCTGCGCGCCCAGGAAGCGCTGCTGCACGTGACCTGGCCCGCGGCCCTCCTGGCGGAGCAGGACGCCGCGGAGGAGGACTCACCGGAAGGGCTGATGCACCGGGGGCTGCGCGTGCGCATGGGGGTGCACGTGGGCGAACCGGACTACCGCATGGATCCCTCCACGCACCGGTTGGACTACCTGGGGCCGCCGGTGAACATCGCCGCGCGCGTGGCGGACGCGGGCCACGGCGGGCAGGTGTTGTTGAGCGGCGCGGCGTGGGCACGCGTCGCGCCGGAGCTGGCCGCGATGGGCATGCCCGTCGCGCGCACGCTGGGCGCCTTCCGCCTGCGCGGCGTGGGCGACAGCGTCACGTTGGTGGAGGTGCTGCCCGCGTCCCTGGCGCACCGGCGCTTCGGAGCGCTGCGCGCGCCCAGGGATCGGCCCGGCAACGTGCCCGCCTCCCGGCAGGATCTGGTGGGTCGCGGCGAGGAGCTGGACACGCTGCGCCAGTGGGTGCGCGAAGGCGCGCGGCTGATCAGCATCCTGGGCCCCGGCGGCATGGGGAAGACGCGGCTGGCCACCCACTTCGGCGGGCTGGAGTCGGACGCGGGCGGTTGGGAGGGCGGCGTCTGGCGCTGCGACCTGGAGGAGGCCCTGACGGCGGGCGACCTCTGTCACGCGGTGGGCCGGGCGCTGGGCGTGCCCCTGGCGGCGGACGGGGATGGCAGCGCGCCCGCTGAGCGCCTGGGCCGGGCGCTGGATGGCTGCGGCGAGGTGTTGGTCATCCTCGACAACGTGGAGCAGGTGGTGCGGCACGTGCCGGAGACGATAGGCCGGTGGCGGGTGCTGGCGCCGCGCGCGCGCTTCCTCGTCACCACGCGGGAGGCCTTGCGGCTGCCCGGGGAACGCGTGCTGGACCTCGCCCCACTGGGCCTGCCGGATCCCGACGAGACGCGCCGGGACGTCATCCTGCGCTCGGACGCGGTGCGCCTGTTCGTGCAGCGGGCGCATGAGGCGCGCGGTGACTTCGCCCTGACGGACGCGGAGGCCCCGCGCGTCGCGGACATCGTGCGGCAGTTGGACGGCATCGCGCTGGCCATCGAGCTGGCCGCGGCGCGCGTGAGCGTGCTGGGCGTGGAGCAGCTTCGCGAGCGCCTGTCGAAGCGCTTCGAGCTGCTGCGCGTCGGACGGCGGGATGCCCCCGCGAGGCAGGCGACGCTGCGGGGCGCCATCGACTGGTCGTGGAACCTGCTGGAGCCGGCGGAGTGCGCCGCGCTGGCGCAGTGCTCGGTGTTCCGGGGCGGCTTCACGCTGGAGGCGGCCGAAGCGGTGCTGGTGCTGCCGGACGGCTCCCCGGACGTGCTGGAGGTGCTGCACTCGCTGCGCGCCCGTTCGCTCCTGTGCGCGCGGGAGGTCGGGGCGCCCGGAGGCTTCCTGCGCCTGGGCCTGTACGAGAGCATCCGTGAGTACGCGGCCCTGCGCCTGCGCGAGCGCGGTGAGGAGGCGGCCTGCGAGGCCCGGCACGCGGACACCTACCTCCAGCTCGCCGGCCGTCTGCGGGAACGCGTCCAGCGCACGGGCGGGGCCACGGCGCTGCGCCGACTTGCCCTGGAGCGGGAGAACCTGCTAGCCGCGTGCGACAACGCGATGGCGGTGCGCCCGGCGACCGCGCAGTCCCTGGGCCGCGCGCTGGAGACCCTGGTGGCGCTGGAGCCGGATGCGCGCACGCGCGGACCGGTGGGCCTGCTGATGGAGCGGCTGGAGCGGGCGCTGGAGGCGTCGGCCCACGTGCCGGTGGCGCCGCTGAAGCGCGCGGAGGCGCTGGCGGTGATGGGCCGCGCGTACCTGGACGCGGGCCAGCCGGAAGCAGCGCGCCGGGCACTGGAGCATGTGCGCACCGTCTTCCACGCGCTGGGCGAATCCGCGGCGGAGAAGCGCGTGCTCGTGGATCTGTCCATCGTCGCCCGCCACGCCGGGGACGTGGCCTCCGCGTGGACGCTGATGCGCGACGCGCAGGCCCTGGCCTCGGAAGGCGACCGCTGGCTGGAGGCGTACGCGGTGGGAAACCTGGGCCTCGTCGAACAGGTGCGCCGCGGTCCGGAGGCGGCCATTCCGCACCTGCGCGCGTCGCTGGCGCTGTTCCGCGAGGTGGGCGACGTGACGTTCGAGGTGGGCTTCCTCACCAACTGCGCGGTGGCCATCGGCGAGGCCGGCGACGGGGGCGAAGCGGTGATGTTGCTGGGCGAAGCCCTGGCGCGCGCCTCCAGCGTGGAGGACCGCACCGGCGAGGCGCTGGCGCGGATCAACCTGGGTTGCTACCTGCTGGACGCGGGCGGCATCACGGATGCGTGCGAGCACCTGGAGTCCGCGGTGCGCACCTCGCGGATCATGGGGCAGCGACTGCTGGAGGGCACGGCGTTGGGAGAGCTGGGGCGCGCGTTCCTCGCAAGGGGCGACTGGAAGCAGGCCCGCCTGGCCCTGGGCGAAGCGGTGACCATCCTGGGCCGGGCGTCCCGCTGGCAGGCGCTGCGCTTCATCGCGCACCGTGCCGCACTGGAGGCCGCGTGCGGCGAGCTGCGCGCTGCCCGGAATGGCTTCGCGGAGCTGGAGGCCGCCCCCGAGCTGCGCGAGGACCCCAGCCTGCGCCAGCTCGTGAACCTGCTGCGCGCCGCCCTGGATCTGGCCGAGGCCGGCGCCGCCCCGGCGAACAGCAGCGAAGGTCACGCGGCCCGGAGCGCGGCCCACCGCCGCATGGAAGCGGCCCGGAACGCGCCGCGCGAAACCGCTTCGTCGGACATCCGCGGCGCGCTGCGCTTCCTGGAGGCCCACGTCGGCATCACCGAGTCATGCCAGGACGCCTGAGGGCGACGGCCTCGAGGTTCGCCCTGGCCTCACGGAGTCACCGCGCCGAAAAGCCCTACGGCTTCGCGGCGGGGCTGGACGGGGCCTTCGCGGGCTCCGTCACCGGCTTCGCGAAGCGGCGAAAGAAGCTGTCGTCATTCCAGCGCGGACGCTCGGGTGCATCCGCCACCGCGCGCGTCATGGCGGTCAGGAACGCGATGAAGCGCGCGGCGCCCTCGCGGTCCACGGGCTGCTGGGACAGGTCATCCGACGGCGCGTGGTAGTGCTCGGTCAGCCACTGCTTGAAGAGCTTGTGCTCGTCGGACCCCAGCGTGTAGCCGAACTTGAAGAACAGCGCGGGCACGCCCTCGCGGATGAACGAGTACTGGTCGCTGCGCACGAACAGGTTGCGGTCCGGCTCCGGATCCGCGAGCACCCGCACCCCCTGCTGCGCGGCCACCTCGGAGAGCGGCACGGAGAGCGTGGACTCATCCTTGCCGTGCGCCACGACGGCGGTGAACGGCCAGTGGGGCATGAACATGTCCAGGTTGAAGTCCGCCACCATGGACGTGATGGGCACGGGGGGCCGGGACGCGAAGTACTTCGACCCGAGCAGGCCCTTCTCCTCGCCCGTTACCAGCGCGAACAACACCGACCGCTTCGGCTTCCGCGGCTGCTCGCGCAGCGCACGCGCGACCTCCAGCAGCGCCGCCGCACCGGACGCGTTGTCCATGGCCCCGTTGTAGATGCGGTCGCCCTTCACCGGGTCGCCGATGCCCACGTGATCCAGGTGCGCGCTGAGCACCACGTACTCCTTCGCGAGCACCTTGTCGGAGCCGGGCATGACGCCCACCACGTTCATCGACTTGAGCGGCTTGGACTCGATGGAGAGCTTCACCTTCAGGCGCGAGGGCAGGTCGAACTTCGGCAGCGGCTGATCCGCGTTGGCCAGCGTCACCAGCTCCTCGTAGGTGTGCGGAGCGCCCTCGAACCACTTCTGCGAATGGGCCACGTTCGCGACCACCCCCACCTTCAAGCCGCGCGAGTCGTTGAGCGAAGGGTCCGTGAACAGCACCGTCGGGTTCCTGATGGAAGCCACCATCCGATCCCAGGGAAGCTCCAGCAGCTTGGGGTTCTGCAGGTAGACGACCCCCACGGCCCCCGCGCGCTTGAGGACCTTCACCCGCTCCGTCCACGATCCGAAGTGGGACTTCAGCGGGCCCGGGATGTTCGCGGGACCGCCCTGGAGCAGCACCACCACCTTGCCCTTGAGGTCCAGGCCCGCGAAGTCGTCGTGGCCCTTCTCCGGGATGGACAGGCCGTACCCCACGAACACCAGGGGCGCGTCCACCGTACCGCTGTCGCCCTGCTGCGTGGACAGCATCACGTCCTCGCCCTGCACCAGCGGAAGCGTCTGGCCACCGCGCACGAGCGCGACGCTGGACTTCGCCTCCACCAGGCGGCGCGACTGCAACGCCATGGGCTGGAGGAAGCCCGTCTTCAGCACCGGCTTCACGCCCAGCGCGGCCAGCTCCTTGGAGACATAGCCCGCGGCGGTCTCATACCCCTTGCTGCCCGTGTCGCGCCCTTCCAGCGCGTCACTGGAGAGGACCTCGATGTGCTTCCACCACCGGTCTCCCTCGGACGCGGGAGGCTCGGCGGCCAGGGAGATGAACGGCGCGATGAACAGCGCGAGCGCGGCGGCGGTAGAAGCTCGGTTCATGAGGGCTGCGTTTAGGGCGACGGACGCCCGGGCGCAACCGCGATGCGACCCCGGATGGACGGCGGGGGACGGCCTCAGGCCCGCGCGCCCAGCCGGCGACCGCGCAGCTCCGACAGCGTGCGCGCATCCAGCAGCACCGCGGACTTCTCCTGCGGGGACAGGGGCTCCACCGAGCCCGCCAGCAGCTTGCGCCGCGCGGACGCGAGCGCCACGGGAACGCCCGCCGACGGGTGGGCCTCCAGCAGGGCCAGGTGCAGCGCATGCGCGCGCGGATCCGTGAGCACGTGATCCAACGCGTCGTCCACCGGCTCCATCCCCTCCTCCGAAAGCTCCTGCGCGCGCACCAGCACGGTGGGCGGCGTCACCTCCTCGGGGATGAGGAACAGGCCCCGGCGCTGCGCCCACAGGCCCAGCGACGCGCGCGCGGTGAACACGGAGATGGCCGGGGCCAGCCACAGCCCCAGGATGACGGGCGACAACCACGCCAGCATCCCCGGCGCCACCGCGACCGTCAGCGCCGCGAGCACGACGCCCACCGCCATGTGCCACTTGTGCCGGCGGAAGGCCTCCGACCACGGCAGGTCCGTGTCCTCGCGCTGCTGGCTGGACCACGACACCCGGTAGCCCAGCAGCGTGCCGAACACGAAGTGCGACTGGAACAGCATCATCACCGGCGCCATCAGCGTGGAGACCACGCCCTCCAAGAGGACGCTCAGCGCCAGCTTGAAGCGGCCGCCCATCCGCGCCGCCTCCACGCGGTCGGCCAGCACCAGCCCCAGGCCCATCAGGCGGGGGATCCACAGCATCGCCAGCGACAGGACCATCAGCCGCAGCGCGCCCGCGGTGTCGAAGGCGTCCCCACCGGGCAGCGTGGACTGGAAGTCCACGAACGTCGTGGGCGCGAAGAACCACTCGTGCAGCGCGGCGAACAAACCCGACACCAGGAAGATGAGCCACAGGGGCGACGCCACGTAGGACATCACGCCCATCACGAAGTGCGCCCGGCTCATCGGGTGCAAGCCGCCCGCCATCACGAGGCCCAGGTGCTGGAGGTTGCCCTGGCACCAGCGGCGGTCGCGCTGCGCGTACGCGAGCAGATCCGGGGGCGGCTGTTCGTAGCTGCCGCCCAGCTCCGGCACCAGCCACACCGTGTAGCCCGCGCGACGCATCAACGCCGCCTCCACGAAGTCGTGGCTGAGGATGTGGCCGCCGAAGGGCTGCTGACCGGGCAGCACCGGCAGGCCGCAGTGCTCGATGAAGGGCGCCATGCGCAGGATGGCGTTGTGGCCCCAGTAGTTGGAGTCCCCCAGCTGCCACGCCGCCGCGCCCGCCGCGACGATGGGGCCGTAGGTGCGGCCCGCGAACTGCTGCAGGCGCGCGAACAGCGTGGAGCGGCCCACGTTCTGCGGCGGCACCTGGAGGATGCCCGCGCCCGGATTCAACTCCATCAGCCGGGCCATGCTCACCACGCTGTCGCCGGCCATCAGGCTGTCGGCGTCCAGCACCAGCAGGAAGTCATAGCGGCGGCCCCAGCGCTCGCAGAACTCGGCCAGGTTGCCGGCCTTCTTGCCGGTGTTGTCGAAGCGGCGCCGGTAGAAGATGCGGCCCTGCCCGCCCACGCGGCGGCACAGCTCCGACCACGCCAGCTCCTCCGCCACCCACGCCTCCGCGCGCGTGGAGTCGCTGAGCACGTAGAAGTCGAACGCGTCCAGGTGCCCAGTGGCCGCGATGGACTCGTACGTGGCCTGCACGTGCGCGAACACCGACGCCGGATCCTCGTTGTGCACCGGCATCACCACGGCGGTGCGGCGCGTGAGCGGCCCGGCGGCCTCCGCTTCGGTGGGCCAGCGCAGGCCCGGCACGCGGCGCTTCGACACGAGCTGCACGAAGCCCGCGACGCCGCCCCAGAAAGACAAGGCAATCCACGCGAAGCACAGCGTGAACAGCATCAGCACGAACACTTCCGGCACCGTGGTGCCCCGGGCGCTGAGCAGCCGGTGCATCTCCACGGAGGCGAACCCGGTGGTCAGGGCCGCCAGCCCCAGCACCATCACACGGCGAGGGCGGGCCATGGCCGGCGAGTACGGTTCGGCGTTCATGCGGACTCCGGTGCTCCAGTGGACTGCGCGGGGTGGAAGGCGTGGCCTAGCGCGACGGCGACACGCCCGCCTGACTGCCGGCCGGACGCAGCCAGCGGCGCAGCATGTCCATGAAGGGATTGAGCACGAGCACCTGCTCGCGCATCTGGCAGGGCACTTCGGCCGGGGCCGCCATGGGCACTGCTTCACACACCGCCCGGCGCCACGCCTCCGGCAACGCGCGCGGCTCGCGCATCAGCACGTCCGCGCCCCAGCGCGCGCCACCCACCAGGACGAACGCGGCCCGGCCGCGCACCAGCAGCGACGGCCCCACGTGCGACGGGCCCAGGACCTCCGCCAGCCATCCCTCCACCCGCCAGCGCGCGAGCGCCAGCGCGGCCTCCGGAGACAGCGACAGGTCGCGGGTGCCGAGCACCCAGTTCGCCAGGCGCTCCAGGTCTCCACGGCCGTTGAAGCCGAAGTCCTGGAAGAAGCCCACCAGCGCTTCGTGGGTGTCCACGCGGGCCTGGGGCATCGCCGGGGCGAAGGAGAGGAAGGGGTGCGTGGTCACGGAATCCACAGGTAGCTCCAGGTCTCGGTGAGGGTCTCGGAACCGCGTTTCAGGAAGCAGCGAAGCTCGACGGGGCCTTCTCCGTCGGGCATCAGCTCGAAGGCCGCGCGGTAGCCGCCGGTGACGGCGTGGACTTCCGCGCGAGGGTGCAGCACCTGCCCGCGGGAAGCGGTGACGACCGCCTCCACCGGACCGGTGCCCTCCCCCGTGTTCTGCGTGAAATCGAGGACGAAGCGACGCGCCCCCGGCTTGCTGCCCGCCGCGACACGCGTCGCCGCGACGACCGACCCCAGGGCCTTCACACCTTCCGGCGCGAAGCCCCACGACAGTCGATACGAGAAACCAAGCTGTGCACCCGCCGCCAGCGGTGCATCCGGCACCCAGAAGGCGACGATGTTGTCGTGGATCTCCTCGCGGGTGGGCAGCTCCACCAGCCGCACGGAGCCCTTGCCCCAGTCACCCACCGGCTGCACCCAGGCACCCGGGCGGCGTTCGGAGCGCGCCTCGAGGTCTTCATAACTGGAGAAGGCCTGGTCGCGCTGCAAGAGGCCGAAGCCCGACAGCCCGTCCGTATGGAAGCTGCTCACCTGGGTGTGCTTCGGGTTCTTCAGCGGGCGCCACAGCTTCTCGCCGTTCTTCATCCACACGGAGAGGCCGTCGGAGTCGTGCACCTCGGGACGGAAGTCGTCGAAGTCGCCCCGGTCGTTCTCTCCGAAGAGGAACATGCTGGTCAGCGGCGCCAGACCCAGCTGCCGCACCTGCTTGCGGGCGAACAGCGTCACCGAAATGTCCATCACCGTCTGCTCGCCCGGCTTGATGGCGAAGCGGTAGGCGCCCGTGACGCTGGTGCTGTCGAGCAGCGCGTGCACCACCACCGTGTCCGCGCTCTCCGCCGGCTTCTCCAGCCAGAACTCGCGGAACGTGGGGAACTCCTCCGGGCCCTGCAGCGCCGTGTCGATGGCGAGCCCGCGCGCGGACAGGCCGTACAGGTTGCCCTTGCCCAGGGCGCGGAAGTAGCTGGCCCCGAGGAAGGCCACCAGTTCGTCGTAGTAGCCCTTCGTGTTGAGCGGCGCGTTGAGGCGGAAGCCCGCGAAGCCATTCACCTTGCCCCTGGGCGGGGTGCCGACGAGGGGCCCGTAGGTGAACTGATCCGTGGAGAAGGGCACCGGGCGCGCCTTGCCGCCAGACACCTCGTTCACCTGCACCGGACGCGTGTAATAGAAGCCGGGGTGGAAGAACTGCGCCCGGAACGACAGGTTCGCGTCACGCCACAGGGAGCTGGCGTCGCGGAAGCGGATGTCCCGGTACTGATCGTAGGTGAGCTTCTCGAAGGACGGCGGCACCCCGACGGGCGGCTCCTGGTACGGCTTCGCGGCCAGCGCGCGGGCCTTCTCCTTCACCGTCTCCATGGAGAACCCCGAACCCCGGGGCGCCTCGGAGGACGTCGCCGGCTTCGACTGGGCGCACGCCAGCGTCGCCACGCACAGCCCCACACCCCAGGCCATCCCCACCGTCTGTCGCTGCCACCGCGTCAAATCCCGCTCCTCCCAGGGGCCCACCGCCCGCGCCGTCACGGCGCGACGCGGCATAGGCTAGCAACGGTCGTGCCAGGCGACAGGGGCTGGGGAATTTCCCAATCAATCCAGGTACCTGCCCAATGGCAGATACTTGCTGTCCAAAGGCTTCCGGCCGGTTGGGAGTGCGGGCGAGGGAGGAGGCCACCGCCGCCTGGACTGGAGGGTTGGGGATGTGACGGACAGCCGACATGCAGCCCTGTTCGAAATCTCCACAGGGGCCGGCCGCCGGGCGGGATGGATTTCCCGGGACATTGCCCCCCGTTGCAGGCAGTGTGGTTGGACCGTGGGCCGCACCGGGAATCCTCCCGGGGTCCCACGGGTTCCTGGAAACTTCCAGGTGCTTCGGGCCGCTTCGCGGCCTGACCGCGCACCGCCAGGCGCCCCCGTAATTTCGCGGGAGGGCGCGCTGCGCGGTCGGCCCCCCGCCTGAGGGGGAAGCGCGCCAACCCATCATTGCGGGATTCCATGACGTTTGACGAACTGCAGTTGACTGACTCACTCCTCAAGGCCGTGAAGGCCGAGGGCTACACCACGCCGACGCCTATCCAGGTGAAGGCGATTCCGCACGCGCTGGCGGGCAAGGACGTGCTGGGCGTGGCCCAGACGGGCACGGGCAAGACGGCGGCGTTCGCGCTGCCCATCCTCCAGCGGCTGTCGGCGAAGGCCCCCGCGGGCGGCGCGCGTCCGGTGCGCTGCCTGGTGCTGACGCCCACGCGCGAGCTGGCCAGCCAGGTCAGTGAGAGCTTCGGGACCTACGGCAAGAACCTGCCCCTGCGCCACGCGGTGGTGTTCGGCGGCGTGGGCCAGACGCCGCAGGTCCAGGCGCTGCGCCAGGGTGTGGACATCCTGGTGGCGACGCCGGGACGTTTGTTGGATCTCATCGACCAGGGCCACGTGACGCTGCGCGCGCTCGAGGTGTTCGTGCTCGATGAGGCGGACCGCATGCTGGACATGGGCTTCATCCATGACGTCCGGCGCGTCATCAAGGTCCTGCCGAAGGAGCGCCAGACGCTGTTCTTCAGCGCGACGCTGCCGCCGGACATCGTGGATCTGGCGCGCAACATCCTGAAGGATCCGGTGCGGGTGGAGGTGTCGCCCGCGTCCACCACCGCGGAGACGGTGAGCCAGCAGGTGTACTTCGTGAAGCGCGAGGAGAAGCGCGCGCTGCTCACGCACCTGCTCCAGGATTCGAAGGCCATCCCGCGCGCGCTGGTGTTCACGCGCACGAAGCACGGCGCCAACCGCGTGGCCAAGCAGCTCACGCAGGCGGGCGTGCGCGCCGACGCCATCCACGGCAACAAGAGCCAGAACGCCCGTGAGCGCGCGCTGGACGAGTTCCGCGCGGGCACCCTGCGCGTGCTGGTGGCCACGGACATCGCGGCGCGCGGCATCGACATCGACGGGCTGTCGCACGTGTTCAACTACGACCTGCCCAACGTGCCGGAGCAGTACGTGCACCGCATCGGCCGCACCGGCCGCGCGGGCGCCAGCGGCCAGGCCGTGTCGTTCTGCGACTCCGAAGAGCGCGAGTACCTGCGCGACATCGAGCGCACCATCCGCCGCAGCGTGCCGGTGGTGGCGGACGCGAGCTTCCGTTCGCTGCTCCCCGCGACGCTTCCGGGCGATCTGGTGGAGGACGACCGTCCGCCCCTTTCGGGTGGACGCGGCGGCGGCCGGGGCAATGGCGGTCAGCGTCGCGGCGGCAACGGCGGCGGTGGCGGCGGCGGACGTGGTGGGGGGCGCGGTGGTGGCCAGGGT